>CAYQAS010000025.1:0-42326 GCA_964415525.1 uncultured Solibacteraceae bacterium | reverse complement strand
CGCATGGCCTCCCGGGCCGTGTCCAGGCTGCCGAAGGCGGTCACCAGGAGCACCGGCAAGCCGGGATCCAGGGCCTTCAGGCGGGCCGTAAGCTGCAGGCCGTCCATTCCGGTCATGCGAAGGTCCGTGACCACGGCATCGAAGGCGCCGGGACGCGTCATGCGCAGGGCGTCCTCGCCAGACCTCGCCTGCTCGCAGACGAAACCCGCGCGCTTCAAGCTCAGGGCCATGCCGTCCCGCATTCCGGGATCGTCATCCACCACCAGCACTCGCAAAGGGTTGGGCATACGCGTCAGTCCTTAGACTGGGCTTATCGGTAAGGTCAACCCTGGCTGGAATTTTGTCTCGATCGGGCCTTGAGAAGCCGCTTGGGCCCCTCGGAAATCGGTGCCTCCGCCCGCAGCGGATCCCCGTGCCGCTCGATCAGCAAGTAGAGCTGGCGACGGCTGACCCCCAGGCGCCGAGCGGCTTCCACGCGGTTCCCGTAGGACCGGCGGAGGGCGCGGTGCAGGAGCAGGCGTTCCAGCAGGTGGAGGTTTGTCGCAATGGAATCCTCCTCCAAAGGCAACACCTGGGGAGCAACGGCCTCCTCCGGCAACTGGCCCAGAAGCTTCCACCGAAGCACCCGGTTGTGGGCACTGCGCAGGTTGGAGGGACAGGGGGGATTCGAGAGGGCGGGCGGCAGTGGCAAGCCCATGCCTTCCGCCAGCGCCATCGCCTTCAGGAGTCCTGACAGCGCGTCCGGCTGATCCGCCAGACTGGGCAGGACGATGGAAAACACGCTGTCCAGAAGGCCTTCCCCGGGCTCCTCGTGGGCCCCCACGACGCCCTTGGGATGGGAGTGCACCCAGTCCCCGAGGGAATCCGGATTGAGCTGATCCACGTCATCCAGGAAAGCCACCCCACGGGCGTCTGCCAGCGTCCGGGCCACAAGACTCACACCCGACGCTGGAGGCCCCCAGATCCAGATGGGCTGCTGCAGCTCCACCAGTTGCGGCCAGAACCGACCCCAGTGGTCATAGCCCGGGAGCACATCGAGCGGGAGTCTGGCTGGAGTGAGGTGCATAGGTCATTCAGGATAGGCTGGATCCAGCTCCCCGGAGGTTCTATGCCCGTCGTGCCCGCTCCACGCCCAGGCACCTATCCGCACCACTACCAGCCGTATGTGGACGCGGTTCCCCCTGGCGACCTGCTGGTGCACCTGGAGACCCAGCTGGAGCGCCTCCGTGCTTTTGTCGGGCAGGTTTCCCGCGACCGCGAGGACCACACCTACGAGGCGGGCAAGTGGACCGTGAAGGAAGTCGTGGCCCATGTGATGGATACGGAGCGAATCCTTGCTTACCGCCTGCTTTGCATCGCCAGGGGAGAGGAAGCTTCCCTGCCTGGCTTCGATCAGGACGCCTACGTGATGGCCGCCCAGGTGGCGGACCGCAGCCTCGAGTCCCTGATCGAAGAGACCGCGACCGTGCGCGCCGCCACCGTGTCGTTGTTGGCCCACCTGCCCGCTGACGCCCTCGACGCCATGGGCACCGCGAACCACCACCTCATGTGCGCCGGAGCCATCGCCTGCGCGATCTACGCCCATTTCCAGCACCACCTGGACGTGCTGCGGACGCGCTACCTGGACTGAAGACAAGCAGAGGGGGTGCCACGGCACCCCCTCTTGGTATTTCAAGCCGACTACTTCCGAGCCTTCACGAAGGGTTCCAGATCCAGCACCCACATGCCGCGGCCATGGGTGGCGGCGACGAGGACGCGGTCCCGGGGATGCACCTGCAAGTCGTGCACATAGGTGGAAGGCAGGTTCCCCAGGGGCTGCCAGGTCTGCCCGCCGTCTGTGGTCACCAGCACACCGTGATCGGTGCCGAGGTAGAGCACCTTGGGATCCCGGGTGTCTTCCCGGATCACATTCACCGGCCCCAGGGGCACCCCCGTGGCGAGGCTCTGCCAGGTCTTGCCCTGGTCGACGCTCTTCCAGACGTAGGCCGCGAAATCGTCATCCCGCTTACCGTTCTGGGTGAGGTAGACCGTGTTCGGATCAAAACTCGACGCCACCACGCGGCTCATCCAGCGCTTGGGGGCCAACCCCGCGGTGATCTCCGTCCAGGCCTTGCCGTCGTCCTTCGTCACCCAGAGCCGCCCGTCATCGGTGCCAGCGTAGAGCAGCCCTGGCCGTAGCGTGGACTCGCTGAGGGTGAACAGGGTGTGGAAGGGGATGTCGCCCTGGCTCTTGGGATCGAAGGCCGTCAGGTCGTCGCTGATGCGCTCCCAGGTGGCGCCCCGATCCTTCGAGCGGTGCACGAACTGGCTGCCGTAATAGATTGTCTTGGCATCGTGGGGACTGAGGAAGAAGGGGGCGAGCCACTGACCTCGCAGCTCGGGACCGTCCTTCTCCTTCTTGGGCTTGATGGTCTTGGTGACGAAGCCGCCCTGGGCGTCCTTCTGGCCATAGTCCGCCAGCTGCAACATTCCGTAGAAGCTCGCGCCATAGACCAGGTCGGGGTTCTGGGGGTCCGCCGCGTGGTGACCACCTTCCCACCCCACGGTGTACTCGTAGGTCTGGGGCCTCACCTTGTCCCGACCCTTGCGCAGGTCCACCTCCGCTCGGAAGCTGCCGTGGTCCTGCATGGAGCCGTAGACGCGGAAGGGCGTCGCCTGATCCACCGCCAGAGTGAAGAACTGTCCCCCGCCGATGTCCACGCTGTGCCGCCAGTGCTTGCCGCCATCCCGGCTCACGTTCACGCCGCCGTCGTTGGCGCTCACCAGATACTTCGGATTCGCAGGGTCGATCCACAGGCCGTGATGGTCCCCGTGCATGCCCTCGAGCTCCTTCCAGGTCTTGCCGCCGTCCTCGCTCACCATCAGCGGCACGCCCATGGCGTAGACCTTGTTCGGGTTCGTGGGATCCACCCGGATCTGGCCGAAGACCCAGCCGTAGGTCCCGGCGTACTCCGTGGTGTCCTTGTTCACGGTGCTGGCGAGCTTCCAGGAGGCGCCACCATTCTCCGAGCGCCACACGGAGAAACCCTTGATCCGCTTGCCCGCGGGACGGCCGTAGGCGTCATCCTCCTCCTGCGCCTTCGGGTCCTTCTTCTCTTCCGCCTTCTTGGGCTCCGCCGGGGGATCCCAGATCTCGTAGTTGTCGATGAAGGCATAGACGATGTTCGGGCTCGAGGCGGCCACATCCAGGCCGATGCGCCCGCGGTGCTCCGGCTTCGGCAGCCCCTCGTTCATGGGCTTCCAGGTCTTGCCGCCGTCCGCGGTCTTCCAGATGCCGGAATGGCGCGTCTCCGGCCCGTTGCGCGGATCATTCCACTTCACGCGCATGCGCTCCCAGGTGGCGGCGTAGAGCGTGTCTGGGCACCTGGGATCCATCACCAAGTCGATGGCGCCCGCGTGCTCGTTGAGGTGCAGGACGTGCTCCCAGGTCTTGCCGCCATCCAGGGTGCGGTAGACGCCCCGCTCCTTGTTGGGGGTCCACTCGTGGCCGCTGGCGGCGACGTAGACCACCTCGGGATGCTTCGGATGGATCACCACCCTGCCGATGGTGTGGGTGTTCGCCAGGCCCATGTGGGCCCAGGTCTTGCCGCCATCGGTGCTCTTGTAGACGCCGCAGCCCGCCTGGGAGCTGCGGAAGATGTTGGATTCCCCGGTGCCGATCCAGACGATGTCCTGGTTGGAAGGCGCCAAGGCCACGTCGCCGATGGTCCCCGTGGCTTCCTGATCGAACACGCAGGCCCAGGTGTCCCCGTCGTTCTCCGACTTCCAGAGGCCGCTGGAGGCGGTGGCGGCGTACAGGGTGTAGGTCTTGCCGCGAGGCGTCGCCACCGCGATGTCCGTGGCGCGGCCACTGATGTTGGTGGGCCCGAGCCACTGCCACTTGAGATCCTTGTAGGGGCTCGCGGCGCGCATGGCCTTCACCTGGCTCCACGCCTTGAGGCGGGGTTCCCCGTCCAGGATCTGGCCATGCAGCGGCACCACCAGGATCAGGGCGAGGGCGGACAGGAACGGGCGGACCATGGCAGCTCCTTGGGAGGAATCGCCCAGCATAGCTCGTCTTACGAGGCTAGGAGCCCGTCCAAGTATTGAATTGGGCCGCGCCGGGTCGGCGGCCAAGCAGATCGAGGAAGGGGGTAGCGGCACTACCTCCGACGAGCCTGACGACGAGCTGCGCAGGCCGCCGCCCCGGCCCGAAGGGTTGGGCACAAAGGGCTTCCATGCGGCGTTGCCGGGCTCGAACGATGTCACCGCATCGCCCTTCGCCCGGTGCCCTCTCGGTATCGCCTCCGGCGATACGCGAGACGAACTGAAAACTGCCTGCACCATTCGCCGCAGGCGAATAGGACGGAATGGCCTTTTGGCCATTCCGCCCGGAGGGTGAGCCCCAAAGGGGCGAATCAGGCCCTTTGCGCCCAACGCGGCCTCGACTGAATACTTGGACGGGCTCCTAGATCGATTCGTTCCAGGCCACCCACACCACCTGAGCGCCCACGCCCCAGTCCCGGAAGGCCCGCAGCCAGCGGCACGAATCTTGGCGGTTCCATCACTTCACAAGGCGCAGCCGCTTCAGCACCCCCCGAGCTTCCGAATGCCCCAAGGCGGTCGTGGCCCCCAGGTAGATGGCGCCGTAGACTCCGCAGACGAGGGCCGCATCCCGCAGATGGGTGGCAAAGCGCGGCAGGTGGGTGGTGAGGTGAGGCAACCCCCAGGCCTGGAAGCCCAGGGCAAGAAGCGCGGCGCCGAGGGCGGAGGCCCATAACGAGCCCAAGTGCCGGGCTCGAACCTGGACCGGGCCGAGGCGGCGCGTCAGTGCCCGGCGCAGCAGGAAGAACTCCAGCCAGCCCGCGAGACCGGATGACGCCGTGAGGCCGATGGCACCGTAGGCCGCCGTGCCCCCGGCGATCAACGGCAGGGCCAAGTGCAGCCGCTCCATACCCGCGAAGACCAGGGGGCGTAGGGGCAGCGCAAAGAGCAAACCAAGCCCTGCCCCGAGGAACACCCGGAAGATGGCGAAGCGCAGGGGTGTCTTCGGCTCATTCAGGGCGTAGAACGCGGAGGCATAGAGCCTCCCGAAGGTGGCCGCCAGCAGGCCCACGGTAGAGCCCGCCAGGATGTAGGAAACGAAAAGCGTGTCGTCGCCGCCGAAGCGCCCGCCCTGGAAGAGGGCCGCCACCAGCACCCGCCCCAGGAGCAGGAAGGCCACCACGGACGGAATCACGAAGAAGGCGATCTGGCGCAGGCCCCGCTCCAGGCGCGTGCGCAGAGCTGCCTGGATCTCCGCCTCCGAGCCTGTGGCGCTGGACATCTGAGGCAGCTCAGCCGCCGCCACCGACATCCCGAAGAGGCTGATGGGCAGCAGATACAGCGTCTGGGCGTAACCGAGGCCGGAGACCGCCGCCACACCGAGCAGCGAGGCCAGCATGCCGTCCAGGTAGGCACTGAGCTGCACCACGCCCCGCCCGAAGACCACCGGCACGAAGTTATTCAGCACCTGCCGCACCGGCGCCAGGGTGAGGTCCAAGGCGAGGCGTAGCTGTTTCTCATGCCGAAGCACCGTGGGCAGCTGCACCCCGAACTGCAAGGCATGGCCGATCACGGAAGCCCAGGCGATGGCCACCGCGAGCGCGCCCTGGCCCATCCGTCCGCCGCAGAAGAGGAGCCCGGCGATGATGGCGATATTCCAGAGCACCGGCGCCACATAGGACAGGAAGAAGCGGTGGTGGGTGTTCAGGATGCCCTGGCACCAGGCCCCCATCACCAGCATCCCGATGCCGGGGAACAGGATGCGCACCACGGTGACCGCCAGATCATGTGCCTCGCCGCGGAACCCAGGGACAATCAGGAAGACCAGCGCTGGGGTGAAAATGACGCCGAGAAGCACCAACACCGCTGTCACCAGCGCCAACAGAGAGACCACCGCCCCGGCCACCCGCCCCGCCGTGACCTCGTCGCCTTCGGCACGAAGGCGCGCGTAGACCGGAATGAACGAGGCGGAGAGCACCCCCTCGCCAAAGAGGTTTTGGAGCAGGTTCGGGATGCGCAGCGCCGCCCGGAAGACGCCCGCCGCCATGCCGTTGCCGAGATAGTGCGCGAACACCTTTTCCCGAACCAGGCCGAAGACCCGGCTCAGCAGGATGCCCGCCGCCACCAGAGCCGCAAAGCCTCCCCGCTGCGGGGAGGTTGTCGTAGAGGAGGTCGGAGCAGCGGCGGCCATCCATCGATCCTACGAGGCTCAATGCCCTCCACCGTTCGAGGTTGGTCATTTCCGCCCACCCGAACGAGGGTCAACCCGGTGGAGGCTCGTGACGATAAAGGGGTTCGGGGCTCTGCCCTGACTCCTTCAAATAGGGGATCTACCTGAGAGGAGCAGCCGGCATCCAACCCCCTGGGTCCGCCCCCGCATGTCGGAGCCATCCATGCCCTGCCCTGATTCTCCTGAATTTCTCATTCGGCCTATAGAGAAGCCCCCTCGCCGCGTGGTGGCCTGGGAGATGGATGTCGAACACGACTTGCATTTCATCACTGAAACCACGAAAGAAGCCCCCCTTGGTTTTCCCCATTCCGCATGGTCAGAACCGGGTTTTTGGCGAGCCCATCTGCATGACGAGGATCGCGAAGCTGCCCTGTCGCTTCATGAGGAGGCCCTAAGAACAAGCGGCGGCTGGAGTCTCGAATACCGCCTGATCCAGGCAGACGGCCGCCCCCTCTGGGTGCGGGAGGATGTCCGGGTCGTCCAGGGTAGCGGGCGCCCACGGCTGGCCGGATTCCTGATGGACGTGTCCGCGGAGAAGGAGTTGGAGCAACGGCTGCGGGTCCAGAACCAAGTGACGCGCCTCCTCGCGGAAGCGGCGAGCCTGCAGGAGGCCGCACCCGGCATCCTGGAGACCCTCGCAAGGAGCGCCCAGTGGACCTGGGGCAGCTGCTGGATGGTGGATGAATCCCGCATGGAGCTCCACCTCCAGGAGTGGTGGCACTCCCCCGATTTCGATCCAGGTCCCTTCCTAAAGGCCTCGGAGCAGGTGCGGTTCACACTCGGACACGGCCTTCCAGGCCGTTGCTGGTCCCAGGACGAGGCCATTTGGCTCCCGGACCTGAGCCAAGCGGAGGACTTCCCACGAAAGGAGGCCGCCCTCCGAGCGGGCCTGCTAAGCGGGGTTGCCTTTCCCCTGCGACTCGGCGATCGGGTCCTGGGGGTGATGGCCTTCTTCGGCCAGGGGGTCCGCCCGCAGGAGTCCTCCTTCCTGACCCTCCTGGATACCCTGAGCAGCCAGATCGGCCAGTTCACGGAACGCAGGCGCGCCGAGGCGGCGCTCCACGCCAGCGAGGCCCGTTACAGATCGGCACTCGACCAGGCCAAGGAGGGTATCTTCCTGGTGGATCTCGCGACGG
Organism: uncultured Solibacteraceae bacterium; assembly: GCA_964415525.1. Classification (GTDB taxonomy): domain Bacteria; phylum Acidobacteriota; class Holophagae; order Holophagales; family Holophagaceae; genus CAZPUI01. Next base: position 34,937 of record CAYQAS010000025.1, on the reverse strand, counting down.
GAGCCTTTGAGGAGACCAATCGGGCCTTCCGCCGTCTCCTCGGCTGGACGGAAGCCGGGGAGAGGCGAATCCACCTTGAAGACGTGGTCGCCCAAGAACCCCACTTGGTGCGTGCGGACTTCGCGCGCCTCAGCGCAGCGGGCCATCTCCACCTCGGAGAACGGCAGTTCCACCGTCAGGACGGCTCCCGGGTGGATGTCGAGGTGGATGCAAGCCTGGTCTCCCACGAAGGGCGCGAATTCGCATTCTGCACGGTGCAGGACCTCACCGGCAGGAAGCGAGTGGAGGCCGAGATGGCCCGGTTGGTGGAGATCCTGGAGGCCACCCCAGACTTCGTCGGGATCGCGGACCCCGATGGGCACGCGATTTACGGCAACCGCGCCATGCAGGCCATTAGGGGTCTAGATACGCACGAACTGGCCCGCCCCATCGTGGATGCCCACCCCGCCTGGGCCGCCCGGATCCTCGCAGAAGAGGCGGTTCCCATGGCCATCCGGGAGGGCGTCTGGCGGGGAGAGACCGCCTTCCTGGACCGGGAGGGCCGGGAGATCCCCACCTCCCAGATCATCGTGTCCCACAGAGACCCCGACGGGAACCTGACCTTCCTCTCCACCATCGCCCGGGACATTTCGGTTCAAAAACGGCAGGAGCAGGAGATGGCCCGGCTCGTGAAGGGCCTGCGGGATCTCCACTACGCCGTGGACGAGACCACCATCTACACCGTGACCAACGCTCGCGGCGTCATCACGGAGGTCAACGACCGGTTCTGCCAGGTATCCGGTTTCAGTCGGGAAGAGTTGCTAGGGCAGACCCATCGCCTCATCAATTCAGGGCACCATTCCAAGGCGTTCTTCCAGGAGATGTGGAGGACGATCACGACGGGCCGCACCTGGCGTGGGGAAATCTGCAACCGGGCCAAGGATGGCAGCCTCTACTGGGTGGATGCCACCATCGTGCCCAGACTGGATGCGGCCGGAAAACCAGAGCGGTACATCTCCCTGCGCTGGCTCATCACGGATCGCAAGCATGCCGAGGAGGCGCTGCGCCATGCCCAGAAGCTGGAAAGCCTCGGCCTCCTGGCGGGTGGGCTCGCCCACGACTTCAACAACTTGCTGGCCGCCATCCTGGGCAACCTCAGCCTCAGCCTGCTGCAAACCCCACCAGGCACCATGACCCATGGCTACCTGAAGAGAATCGAAACCGCGGTCGCCCGCGCCACAGATCTCACCCGCCAGATGCTGGCGTATTCGGGCAAGGGGACCTTTCTGGTCAAGCACATGGATCTCAACGACGCGGTGGAAGAAATTGCTCGACTGCTGGAGGCCTCCCTCCCGAAGAAGGTCCAGCTGGAGTTCCGGTTGCACGCCGATTTGCCCGGGCTCGAAGGGGACGCGGCCCAGATCGAGCAGGTAATTCTGAACCTCGTCACCAACGCAGCGGACGCCATCGGAGATCGGGAAGGCCACATCGTGCTCACCACCGGCGCCCAGAACATGTCGGTGGTCGACCTGAATTGTCTCTTCCCGGACCAGCCCCTGGTTCCGGGTCCCTTTGTCACCCTGGAAGTCACGGACGATGGGTGCGGCATCTCTCCGGAGGTCCTGGACCGCATCTTCGATCCATTTTTCACCACCAAGACTCAGGGGCGTGGCCTCGGCCTCTCCGCGATGCTCGGCATCCTCCGCGGACACGGGGGCGGCATCAAGGTCTACAGCGAACCTGGCCACGGAAGCGCCTTCCGTGTTTACATCCCCGCCGCTTCAGAAAGGAAGGCTGCTGAGACGACCAAACCAACGCCCTCCTCGTGGACAGGCAGCGGCGTCGTGCTCGTGGCGGACGATGACGATATGGTCCGCATGGCCACCCTCATGCAACTGGAGTTCATGGGATTCCAGACCCTAGAGGCTCGGAATGGACGGGAGGCGGTGGAGCGATTCCATGACCGCCGTGAGGACATCGCGCTCGTGCTCCTGGACCTGAGCATGCCGTACATGGACGGCAGGGAAGCTCTGCGCGCGATCCGAGCCGAGGATCCGGGAGCCCTGGTCATCCTTTGCAGCGGTTTCGAGGCGGGCGCCACCCGGCACGATCCCAACGATGTCCAGCCCTCCGCCTTCATTCAGAAGCCCTTCCGGTTCGAGGATCTGCGGGAGGTGATCCAGGCAACGCTGAAACAGACGTAGGAGCCCGTCCAACTATTCAGTCGAGGCCTCGTTGGGCCAGTCTAATCAAATAGCGATGGAACCGCGAAAGACGCGGAACGCCGATTGCGAAGAGGCAGCACCGTCCCTGATTCCCATTTCGCGCGCCCGGAGGGCGGTTCGCGTTTTTCGCGGTTCTGACCTTTCAAGGAATGGCGCGAAGACCACTTGGAGACCGGAGTGTTGGTCGCGTTGCTTCGAGTTCTGGAAACGCCTTCAGGCGTCAGAAGCCGCGTCGATCGCGGAACCGGAATCCCAGAAAGCCGCCACATCCCGCAGGATGGCCCCGGAAACCGCCTCCCGCGGGCCCTCCCGGAACCAGTGCTCCGGAAAACACGCGGCATAGTCCGGTTCCAGGAACCGCCCGTCCAGGAAGATCAGGAGCCCGCGGTCCTCCGGCGTCCGGATCACCCGTCCCGCCGCCTGTACCGCCCGAGCCATGGCGGGATAGATGTAGGCGTAGGCCTCCGCAGGCAGGCCCTGGGCGTCGAAGTGTTCCTTGGCGAGGCGCCGCTCCAGGTCGAAGGGCGGCAGGGGCGGCCCCACGACAACACAACCCACCAGGGCCTCACCCGGCAGATCGATGCCCTCCGAGAGCGAACCACCCATCACCGCCAGCACCACGGCGCCCTGGGTCTCCCGCAGGGTGGCGAGCAGGTGATCCAGCGCCTCCGCCGAAGCCTTCCGGGGCTGGCACGCCACGGTGAAACCCGGCAGGTCCAGCAGGGGCGCCACCGCGTCCAAGAAAGCGAAGCTGGGAAAGAAGATCAGGTAGTTGCCGTGGCGCAGGGGCAGCACGCGGTTCAGGAAGTCCGCGATACGCGGGATTTCGGTGCTCCGCCGACGGAAGAGGGTCGAGATCTGCGGCACGATGAGCACCCGCCGATGCGCTGTCGGGAAGGGCGAGGCCACTTCCACCGCCGTGGCAACCGCCTCGTCCAGCCCCGAGAGCCGCGCGTAGAAGGGAAAGGGCTTGAGGGTGGCGGAGAAGAGCACGGCGCCACCCAGTTCCTGGAGCCGCGCGCCCAGATGCGCCGAGGCGTCCAGGCAGGTGATCTGGAGCCGGCCGGGCGGAATCCAGGTCAGGCGGTGGACGGGCCCCATGTCCCGCAGGACGCTGCAGAAGGCGCGCCAAGCATGGTCGAGCTGCACTAGGGGATGGCTCAGGGTGAGGGCAGCCCCTTCGGCCGCAGCCTGGGCCAGCAGCTTTCCGAGGCGCTGCTCCTCACCGAAGAAAGGCCCCGGCTCCACGGTGACCTCGCGATGGATACCATCCCGGCGCTGCGGCCGGGTTTCCTTGGGGCGCAGCGCGGGGGTCGATTCGGAGTCGTCGAAGAGGCAGGGAACAGGAGATGGCCCCTCCTCGTGGATCGCATCCAGCAGGGCGAGACAGCGCTTCAGCTGCGCCTTGAAGCGTCGGCGGAGGCTGCCGGCTTTCGTCCCCTTCCAGATCCTGCCCAGCGCCTCGAGGGCGGCCCGGTCCAGGCAGGGGCTGAACCAGTCCTGGGCGCGGGCGGGCAGGTTGTGGGCCTCGTCCACCAGCACCGTCATGCGCGCCGCCGCCTCGGGACTGCCGAAGAAGCGCTGCAGGCTCGCATTGGGCGAGAAGGCGTAGTTGTAGTCGCCAATCACGACATCCGCCTCCAGGGCCGCATCCAGGGACAGTTCGAAGGGGCAGAGGCGGTGACGGTCCGCGACGTCCGCCACCGCCGCCGCATCGGCACACCCCTGGGCCATCAGCTCCGACACGGCCCCGCTCGCCTTGAGCCGGTCGTAGTAGCCCAGCGCCCGTGGGCAAGCATCCGGCGTGCAGTGGACTTCCTCCTGGGGGCAGACCTTCTCCTTCGCCCTTACCGTGACCGATGCGACGCCGTGGCCCGCCTCTCGCAGCCGACGCACGAAGGCCTCCGCCACGCCGTGCTGGCTGTTCCGTGGCGTGGCATAGAAGACCCGCCCATGCTCCGCCAACGCCTTCTCCAATGCGGGATAGAGCAGCGCAGCGGTCTTGCCGAGGCCGGTGGGAGCCTGCGCCAACAGGCGCTCGCCCCTCGCCAGCGCCTCCGCCGCCTTGGCCATCAGGGTCTTCTGCCCAGGACGTGGCTCGGAGAAGGGGAAGGACAAGAGCTGTCCGATCTCCCGCCGGGCCTCTGCCCTCGCCAGTTCCCTCAGGTGCTTCGCATGGTGCGCCTCCAGCTGAGCCTCCACGAAGGCACCAAAGACCTCGGGATCAAAGGGCACATCCACCAAGGTCTCGGCCCCATCCAGGATCGACACCACCCGCAACCGGCAGGCCAGGACTTCCCCCGTGAGCGCGTGGTGCATCCAGGCGTACATCCGCGCCTGCTGGGCATAGATATGATCTGGCTCGAGGGCCAGCCGACGCAGCAGCGGTGCGGGCTGGAGGGTCGTCTTGATCTCCTCCAGGATCCCCGGCAGCAGCACATCCAGGCGCCCGCGAACCAGCATCGCGAAGCCTTCCCGTTCCACCGTGAGGCTCAGGGGCACTTCCGCCTGGAGGTCTGCCTCTTCCTTGGCAAGGCGCTTCTGGATGCGCTGGTGGAGCCGGGCACCTTCCCGCATGGCGTCCTCCTCCAGTCGAGGCGAAAAGGAGGCATCCAGGCTGCCCGTGGGCTCCAACGGCGCCACGAAGTCAGTGACCGAGATCCCGATCACAGATCCATCCCATCAAAGAGGGTTGGAGTCTCGGCCACGCCTTGACGCGGGACGAGGTGACCAAGCCGGATCCCCAGGAGGCGGAAGGGTGACCCCAGATCCACGCGCCGCAGACAGGCGCGGGCCGCATCCCGGATAGCCTCCGGACTGAACACCGCCGCATCCAGGGTCAGATCCCGCGTCACCGTGCGGAAGTCGGCGTACTTGAGCTTGATGCCCACGGTGCGCGCCCACACGCCCTTGCGCTCCAGATCCTTCGCCAGGCGCTCGCAGAGGTCGATGAGAATGCCCGTGAGAGCCTCGCGATCGCGCTTGGGGTGCAGATCCCGCTCGAAGGTCGTCTCCCGACTGATGGACTTGGGATCCCGTTCGAAGACCAGGGGCCGGTCATCCCGCCCATGGGCCGCCTCGGACAGCCAGTGTCCATAGCTTGGCCCGAAGGATTGGATCAGCAGCATGGGATCCGCCGCCGCCAGTTCGCCGACCGTCTCGAGCCCCATGGCCTCGAGACGCACCACGGCCTTCGGGCCGATGCCGTTCACCACCCCGACCTTGAGCGGCCAGATGCGCGTGGGCAGATCCTCCATCCCGAGGATCGTGAGCCCGTCGGGCTTCTGAAGCTCCGACGCGATCTTGCTGAGGAGCTTGTTGGGCGTGATGCCGATGGAACAAGTGAGGCCCGTGGCGGCCTTCACGGCATTCTTGAGGCGCCGCCCCAGGATCTCGCTGTCCTCCGGCAGCTCCGTGAGGTCCAGGTAGATCTCGTCGATGCCCCGGTCCTCCATGGCCGGAGCGATGGCACTGGCAGCGGCCTTGAAGGCGATGCTGCAGCGCTTGTAGGCCTCGAAGTCCGCCGGCAGCAGCAGGGCCTCCGGCGCCAGCGCCGCAGCCTTCATGAGACCCATCCCCGAATGCACGCCGAAGGCCCGAGCCTCGTAGGTGCAGGTGGTCACCACGCCGCGACCCCGGTAGTCCTTCAATCGCTCCGCCCCAACGGCGCGGCGACCACCCACCACCACCGGCTGGCCGCGCAGCTCAGGGCGCGAAAGCAGCTCCACGGACGCGAAAAAGGCATCCATGTCCAGGTGCGCGATGCGCCGCCGCGATCCCGTCATGCCGCCTCCCCAAAGGCAGTGTACGAAATAGAGACGAAAATCCAAACGACCCGTTCGCCCAGGAACGCCCCCGCAGGAAGGAGGCGACGGCATCCTTCAGATAGTTCCAGGCAGCGTGTCTCTGGCGATTGCGGCAGTCTGCTCAGGAGGTCTCCCATGCATCGATGTCTCGCTGTCTGCCTGTGCCTGCTCCCGCTATGGGGAGAGGATCCACCAGCCCGGGTGGGCGAGACCCAGCTGGCCACCGGGCAGGGCGTGAAACCAGCGGGACAGCTGCTCCTGCAGGCGGGCCGCCCCCTGGACCTGGTGCTCTCGGAGGATGGGGAGACAGCCTGTGTCCAGAACGGGACGAACCTGCTGTTGGTAGACGTGAAGACCTGGACCCTTCGCCAAATCCTGCCCTACGGCAAGGGTCACGGCGCTCCCCACGGGATGGTTCGCGTGGGTTCGAGCCTCTGGATCAGCCAGGCTCGGGGGCACCTCCAGGAGGTTCGCCTCGGCGGCACCCATGCCGTCCTCGGTCGTCGCATTGCCCTGCCCGGAGCGGACCGGGACACGCCACTGCCCTGTGGGTTGGCGGTGACCGCCGATGGCAAAGGCCTGGTGGTGGCCCTCTCCCGGCGCAACAGCCTGGGGGTGGTGGACCTGGAAAAGGGCACCCTCCTGAGAGAGATTCCCGTCGGCGTGGCCCCTTATGGCGTCGTGGTGGAAGGTTCGCGTGCCTTCGTGACCAACTGGGGCGGAAGGCAGGCGCCCAAAGGCGAGCGCGTCATGGCCAGCTCCGGCACGGACGTGCGGGTGGATGCGAAGGGTTTTCCCCTCGGGGGCACCCTCTCGGAAGTGGATCTCGCCTCCGAACGGCAGGTGCGCGAGGCCGCAGTGGGGCTGCATCCCTCCCGCATCCTCCTGGACCGCGGGCGGCTCTTTGTCGCGAACGCCAACGGGGACAGCGTGTCCATCCTGGATGCGACCTCCCTGGCGGTGCGCGAGACCGTGAACGTGAAGCCCGATGCCGCCCTGCCCTTCGGCAGCATCCCGAATGCCCTGGTCCTGTCCCCGGACGGGCAGACCCTCTTCGTGGCCAACGCCGGCAACAATGCGGTCGCCGTGGTGGCGCTCAACGGAAAGACCCGATTGGAGGGTTTCATCCCCGCGGGCTGGTTCCCCAGCGCCCTGGCCACGGACGGAAAGCACCTCTACATCGCGAGCGCCAAGGGGGATGGTTCCCGGGATCCGCGAGCCTCCAACTAACGCCACGTCCGCTGGGAGCGAGGCGCTCTGCAAAAGGTGGCCCTGCCCGGCACGATTCAGCTGGCCACGTGGACGAGCGAGGTCAAGGCCCTGGCCCGCCTGCCCCGCGCCCTCGAAGCCCTTCAGGGCGCCAAGGCCAACATGCGTCCCGTGCCCGTCCCGGCGCGGATCGGTGAGCCCTCGGTCTTCAAGCATGTCGTCTACGTCATCAAGGAGAACCGCACCTACGACCAGGTATTCGGTGACCTGAAGCAGGGCGATGGGGATCCCGCCCTCTGCATCTATGGCCGCGGTGTGACGCCGAACCACCACGCCCTGGCGGAGCAGTTCACCCTCTTGGACAACTACTACTGCAACGGCGTCGTGAGCGCCGACGGCCATCAGTGGGCCACCCAGGGCATCACCAGCGCCTATCAGGAACGCATGTTCGGCGACTGGACCCGCAGCTACGACTTCGGCACCGACCCGCTCGCCTTTGCCCCCACGCCCTTCCTGTGGGATCAGGCGCTGCTGCGGGGGCACTCCTTCCGCAACTACGGTGAGTTCGACTTCCCCACCAAGCTGCCGGAGAAGGCCACGTGGCTGGACTACTACCGGGATCATCGACAGGGACTGTCCAAGGTCGGATTCAAGCAGAGCATGCCCCTGGATGCGCTGCGGGCCTACACGTGCCCCACCTTCCCCGGCTGGGAGATGCAGATCCCCGATGTGGTGCGGGCAGAGGCGTTTCTCCAGGAACTCAAGGCCTTCGAGGCCAAGGGCGACCTTCCCAATCTCGTCATCATCTACCTTCCCCAGGACCACACTCAGGGACTGAAGGCGGGTGTCCCCACCCCCGCGGCCCACATGGCAGACAACGACCTCGCCCTGGGACGGATCGTGGAGGGCCTGAGCCGCAGCCGTTTCTGGAAGGAGACGGTCGTCTTCGTGAATGAGGATGATCCCCAGGACGGCTTCGACCACGTGGACGGCCACCGCTCCCTCTGCCTCGTGGCGAGCCCCTATACGAAGCGGGGTGCCGTCGTGAGCCGCTTCTACAACCAGGGCTCCGTGCTCCACACCATCGCCCGCATCCTTGGAATGCCGCCCCTCACCCAGCTGGATGCCGCCGCGCCCACCATGGAAGCCTGCTTCACGAACACGCCGGAATTCCGGCCCTTCGTGGCTCTGCCCAACCGCGTGCCCCTGGATGAGCTGAATCCGCCCGCCGCGGACGCCTTCACCAAACAGGCCCAGGTCCAGAGCGCCGCCCTGGACCTGAGCGCCCCGGACCGCATCTCCGACGACCAGATGAACCGCATCCTCTGGACCGCCGCGAAGGGCAGCGCCCCCTACCCCGCCCACCTCGCGGGAGCCCACGGCAAGGGGCTGAAGAAGCGGAGACTCGTGCTGAACGCCAAGGATGAGGACGACGACTGAGCCCGCACCTCACTCGGGGTGCCGCATGGGCACGAAGGCCACAGGGAGCAGCCGTTCCTCGATGATGCCCCGCGGCGTTTTCGTGAGTCGCAAGAGCACTTGGGCACCTCCCTGGGGCCCCACGGGAACCACCATGCGCCCCCCGGGGGCCAGCTGATCCAGTAGGGCCTTGGGCACGGATTCCGGAGCACAGCTCACGAGGATGGCGTCGAAGGGCGCGGCCTCGGACCACCCCTTCCAACCGTCCCCACAGCGGGTCAGGACACGCGTGAGGCCCAGCTCATCCAGGGTCTGCCGCCCCCGTCGGTGGAGTTCCGCCTCCAGCTCGATGCCATGCACCCGCTTGACCAAGCGCGCCAGCACCGCCAGGGCATAGCCCGAGCCAGAGCCAACCTCCAGCACCCGCTCGGTGCCGTTCAACCGGAGCGCCTGAACCATGAATGCCACGATGTAGGGCTGGCTGATGGTCTGGCCCTGGCCGATGGGCAGGGGATGATCCGTGTGGGCCTGGGCCCGCAGAGCTTCGGGGACGAAACGGTGCCGCGGCACGGCCTCCATGGCCGCTAGCACCCGTGGATCCTTGATATCCCGACCGCGCATCTGGTCCTGCACCATGGCCTTCCGCGCCTTTGCCAGGGCCTCCTCACCGGGCTCAGGGGAAGGAATCGGGGCGAACAGCAGCGAGACATCCATGGCGATCCCCCCAGCGCGAGGAAGCATGGGGCTCGAGGTTCGGCCTGTCGAGGGCTCGGATTCAGCCCTCCTCGACTCGCCGCGCCGTGTCCCGATCGACCTGCTCCCGGATGGCCCCGAGCAGGTCGATCGTGGCCTCAGCCCTTCACGCAGAGCACCTGCTTCAGCGTATGCAGGGGCATCACAAGGTCCCGCTGCCGTTCCATCACCGCGTCGATGTCCTTGTAGGCGCCCGGAATCTCATCGAGGATGCCGGGATCCTTGCGGCACTCCACGCCCTCGGCCTGGGCCGCGGGGTCCACCGGGGTGAAGCACTTGCGCGCCTGGGCACGGCTCATGCGACGTCCCGCACCGTGGCTGGCGCTGGTGAAGGAGGTCGGTTCACCAAGACCCCGCACGATGTAGGACCGGGTGCCCATGGAGCCCGGGACGATGGCGAGTTCGTCCTTGCGCGCCCGAATGGCGCCCTTGCGGGTCACGAGCACCTGCACGCCGAAGTGCGTCTCCTCCGCCCACGTAATGGCGGCGCCGATGCCCGCATGCACGTCCTGCATGGGGGCCACGTGGCGAAACACCCAGGGCAGCTTCTTGACCTTCTTCAGCTGCTGGAGGGCCTCCGGTTCCAACTCCGAGGGATCCGCCCAGAGCCGCAAGGGCACACGGGCCCCCTTGAGCAGCACCGCCGTCATGCCTTGGCCTCCCTCCGGGGACGGGTGAAGGCGTAGAGCAGCACCGCGACCAAGACGATTCCGAAGGCAAAGGCCATGGGCCCGCTCAGATGTTCCCCCAGCACGAAGATCCCCAGCAGCAGCTGGAGCGTGGGGCTGAAGTACTGGATGAAGCCCAGGCGCTGGAGGGGAATCCGCACCGCGGCGTAGGCGAAGGTGAGCAGCGGAAGCGCCGTCACGGGCCCCCCCAGCACCAGGAGCGTCGCGGCCTTCGGGCCGGCGGTGAACAGCGCGCCACCGTGAATCAGGGCCAGGTAACCCAGGGCGAAGGGCATGGAGACGAGGGTCTCGGCGGCGAGCCCGGAGAGTGCATCCAGCCCGGCCAGCTTCTTGAACGCGCCGTAGAGGGCGAAGCTGATGGAGAGCACCACCGCCACCCAAGGCAGGCTGCCCTGGCGCCATGCGGCCACGCCCACACCGAGGGCCGCCAGGGACACCGCCACCTTCGTCCAGCGGTCCAGCTTCTCGTGGAAGAAGATCGCCCCCAGAGCCACCGACAGCAGCGGCGTGATGTAGTAGCCGAGGCTCGATTCGGTGACCCGGCCCACCTGGATGGCCCAAATGTAGACGCCCCAGTTGACGCTGATGAGGGCCGAACAGCCCGCCACCGCCAGGGCGCTGGAGCGCTTCCGCCAGATGCCAAGGATGTCCCCGAGCCGGCCCTTCCAGGCCAGCACAACTAGAAGGAAAAGCCCCGACCACACCACCCGGTGACAGAGCACTTCCACGGCGCGCACGTTTGCCAGCTGGCTCCAGTAGAGCGGGAAGACGCCCCACATCCCGTAGGCGGCAAATGCCGCGAGGGTGCCCAGCTTGAGAATCCGGGCCTGACCCGGCGACGCATCGTGCATCGTTCCATGGTAATGGCGACCGTGAAACCGCAGCGGAAAAGCGGCGAAGCGTCAGCCCAGAGCCTCCTTGAGCACCCCTCAGCGCGGGGCGGGAACGGTGAGCAGGTGCTTGCGGAACCACTCGAGGTTGCTGGTCATCACGGAAAGCAGGGCCTTGGGTTCGGTCGCATGGTGTGCCTGGCGTGGCACCACCAGCATGCGGGTCTCAACGCCACGGCGCTTGAGGGCGCTGTGGATCTCGTACCCCTGGCCGATGGGCACCCGCAGATCGCCCTCGCAGTGCTGAACCAGCGCCGGGGTCTTCATCTTGCCCACGTGGGTGATGGGGCTGCGCTCCCGCACCAGCTCCGCCCGCTCCCAGAACTCGCCGCCGAAGTAGCTCGGGATGAAATCCGGGATGTCGGCGGTCCCCGTGAAGCTCACGAGGTTCGTCACGGCGGCGCCGATGCTGGCCGCCTTGAAGCGGTCGGTGTGGCCGATGACCCAGCTGGTCAGGTAGCCGCCGTAGCTCCATCCCATGACCCCCAGCCGAGCGGGATCTGCCACGCCCATGGCGATGACGTGGTCCACGCCTTTCATCACATCCTCGAAGTCCTTTCCGCCCCAGTCCGCGCGGTTCGCGGCGCGGAAAGACCAGCCGTAGGCCGTGGAGCCTCGCGGATTGGGCCGCAGGACCGCGATGCCTTCCGCCGCGAAGGCCGCCAGGGGATAGTCGCCTGCGGCGGCGACGAAGGTCTCGGCGAAGGCTCCCGCCGGGCCGCCATGGACATTCAGGATCAAGGGCACCCGGCTGCCGGGGCGATAGGCGGTGGGATAGGTGAGCAGCCCCTCGATCTCCAGGCCGTCCGCCCCCTTCCAGCGGATCACCTCCGTACGCGGCAGCGGCCGTTCGGGCAGGGCGCCCTGGAAGCGGTCCGCCAATCGGGGCTCAGGCGCGCCCAAGGTGTAGAGATAGGGCTCGGGCGGATTCCGGCTGTCCTGCAGGACGAAACCGAGGTGAGGCCCGTTCAGCCGGGGGGCCGCAACATGTCCTTTCAGAGGCAAGCGGGTCCGCCGCCCCGTGGCGGGCTCCAGGGTGAACAGGCTCCCTGTGGTGCCCACCTGCTCGTGATAGAGGAGGGCCGTGCCATCCGGCGTCCACCCCACCAGCTCGGGTCGCCCGTCCAGGGTCTCCGGCAGCATCCGGAGCTGACTCCCGAGCGCGGGCAGCAACGCGAGCCGATCGTGCGACGCCCAGGTGGGCTCGCCTTCCACTCCCACCACCAGCGCGAGCGTCTGGCCATCGGGCGCATAGGCCAGGGTGCCTGCCATGGTCCGCAAAGGCACATCTTCCGCCACCCGCCGACCCGAATCGGCATCCACCCGCGTGAGACAGGTCCCCTGCCAATCGTTGGCGCTGGCGGTGGCCTGATGGGTGCAGGCCAAGGTCTGTCCATCTGAACTCCAGGTGAAGGTGGCCACCTCCCGTGGGAAGGGCGTCACGCATCGGGGTTCGACCTTTCCATCCGCCTGCAGCACATAGAGCCGCGTGAATCGCTCGTCCTCCCCATGCCAGCGGGCATCGTCCCGCCCCCTGGCGGCGAGCATCTCCGCCTCGGTGCGGGGATCCTGCAGCCGGAGAGCGAAGCGTGTGCCATCGGGGCTCCAGGCGAAGTCGGAGACCCCGCCCTTCCAGTTCGTGAGACAGACCGCCTCTCCCGCGTCGGGATTCACCACATGCAGCTGGGACCGCCCGTCCTTCGGCGCAAGGTAGGCCACCCGCTGCCCATCGGGTGACCAGGCGGGGGACATCACCGAGGCATCCTCGGGTCCCAGCCGCCACGGCGCCTTCCCAGGCGCGGTGACGTAGATGCGGCGCCGGAACTCGCTCAGATACGGCGTCATCACAGGATCCCGCAGGGCCACCAGGGCCCGCTTCCCATCCGGCGCAGGCAGCACGGCATCGATGCGACGGACCTTCAGCATCTGCTCCGGCGTCCAGGCCGTGGGCTCCGCAGCGGCCAGGACGAGGGCGGGGAGGCAGAGGGCCAGGGCGCGCATGGGATCTCCTATTCCACGGTCAGCTTCGGTGCTATCGGGAATCGCACGGTCGGAGGGAAGCCGTCTTCAAGATCAGCACCGCTCAGAGTCCCCGCAGCCACTCGGGCCGCAACCGCTGGCGCCCTGCCAGGGCCTCATTCAGCGTGGCCAGGAGCGTCTCGCGATCCCGAGGGAGGCGCCCATCCAGAGGCAGATGGTTGCTGGCGTGATCGGAGCGGAAGATGGCGTTGGTAGGCTTGGCCTCCTCCAGGAACCATGCGAGTTCCTGCAGCAGCCCCCGCACATCCGGAAGGGTGAAGCGGCCCGCGGCTTCCGCCTCCGCCAGAGGCGTGCCGGGCACCAGGGTCATGGTCAGGGTCGAGAGGTAGCGCGGGTCCATGACGGTGGCGAGGCGGCCCGAGGCCCGGGCGTGGGCCTCGCTGCGCTCGGAGCCCCCGGCTCCCAGCAGGAACATCAGACTCTGGTGCATGCCCGCGCCATGGACCAGACGTGCGGCTTCGATGTGGTCCGCCGCGGTGGCGCCCTTCCCCAGCCGCTTCAGGGTCGTGTCGTCGCCGGATTCCGGTCCGAGATAGAGCAGCGCGAGTCCCAGGGCCCGCAGCCGTGCCAATTCCTCCGGCGTCTTCGCCAGGACATTGCGGGCAGTGGCGTACGTGCTCACGCGCCGCAGACGCGGGAACGCCGCCCCCAGCGCCCGCAGGATGGGTTCCCACATCTCCATCGGCATGGCCAGCGGGTCGCCGTCCGCCACGAAGACATGCCGCACGTCCTCCGGCCAGCGCCGCCCCGCATCATGGATGTCCGCCAGCACCTCCGCCAAGGGCCGCACCGAATAGGTCTTGGTGCGATACATCGCGCAGAACCCGCAGCGATTCCAGCTGCACCCAAGGGTGGCCTGAAGGATGAAGGACTCCGCCTCCGCAGGCGGCCGGAAGAGCGGTTCGATGTAGCGCATGAAACGGATGGTACGCCCGGAAGCGCCAGGGCGCGACCCAGGCCGATCCTAACCCACACGCCGGCGAACCTCGGCGAACAAGCGGAGGCCAGCGGGCTGTGTCTGGTTGATCCAGCAGCACCACTGGGCCCTGCTCCCGGCCTAAGGCGATACGGATCCGGCGTAAGGCATTCTTCGCACCACCCATTCAAAAGGCGACGCCCTGGACCTCAAGCGAGGCAAGACCGATGCGGGTCAGGCATTGCTGTGGCGGCAAGCAGCGCTCAACAACGCCCGGAGTTGAAAAACCGTACCCCCAGCAACAGGCTTGAAACGTCCTTGTTCCAGACGCGCATGCGGCAGAAAGAATAAAATAATAGAGAGAAAGGAAATAAATGCAAAAACACCAGCAGCTTCAGCCCTTCCATCCTCGTTGAAAACGGCGGCTCTGACCGTATAGAACAAGAGCCTGAAACGTTATCGTTTCAGGCTCTTGCACACTTCTAGTGTTGGTAGCGGGGACAGGATTTGAACCTGTGACCTTTGGGTTATGAGCCCAACGAGCTACCGGACTGCTCCACCCCGCGGCAGAAGATTAGTGTAGCGCTTCCAGCGGGTTTTGCAAGGACGAATACCGCCAAGAGAGCGGGAAGGGCTGAATCGGCAACCTGGGCTGCTAACCTGCTGTGTTTGTTGCTGGAGGTCTCATGCGCCGCATGGTTTTGGGTGTCTGCCTGCTGCTCGGATCCTACCTCCAGGCGGGCTTCACGCCGGAGCGCTGGTTCGACAAGCCGCGCAGTCCGCGCATCGCGAACTACGAGATCAAGGTCGTGCTGGATTGGCCCAAGAAGTCCATCGAGGGGCACGAGGTCATCTCCTGGCGGAACACCGGCACAGTTCCCACCTCGGAACTCCCGCTGCATCTGGCCCTCAACGCCTTCAAGAATCCTCAGGCCCAGTATCAGAAGGGGAACACCTCGACACCGCAGGACTCCCAGGATTTCTGGGGCTACTGCCTGGTGACCGGCGCGGAAATGGACGGGCGCAAGCTGGAGCATCACAGCGGCGAAGATGAGACCGTTCACTGGGTGAAGCTCGCCCGTGCCGTCGCTCCGGGCGAGACCGTCAAGGTGCAGATCAGCTGGAATGCCCGATTCCCCCGCCTCACCGGGCGCACGGGTTGGGTCGGAACTTGGCTGCTCGGGGGCGACTGGCACCCCAAGGTGGGCGTGTTCGTCGGCGACCGCTGG
Source organism: uncultured Solibacteraceae bacterium (assembly GCA_964415525.1). Classification (GTDB taxonomy): domain Bacteria; phylum Acidobacteriota; class Holophagae; order Holophagales; family Holophagaceae; genus CAZPUI01. The sequence goes on along the minus strand of CAYQAS010000025.1, from coordinate 19,782 downwards.
GTCTGCCAGCCCGCCATCCGCGGCACGGGCCTCTTTGCGGACTATGGTGTCTACGACGTGGAGTTCAGCCTGCCCAACCTACTGACCCTCGTGGGCACCGGCCTGCCCGTGCCTATCCCCTTCAAGGACACCAATGGCAGCACACAGCTGCGGGACGCCCGGCCCGATCCCAAGCGCCCCCTCAACTTCATCTGGCGCGTGCGGGCGGAGGACGTAAACGACTTCGGTTGGGTGGCCACCCCCAACAGCGGCTTCTCCTTCGATAAACGCACCCAGCGCGGTGTGGATGTCTTCTATTTTCAGCCACCCCAGAATGGCACCACCCTGCCCCGCATCCGGGATGCAGTGGGCGGCGGCCTGAAGTTGGCCCAGGAATGGTGCGTGCCATTTCCTTATCCCGTGCTGACGGTGATGGAAGTGCCCGCGGAGGCCGCTGCGGCCGCGGGTGCCTCCTTCCCCACCTTCATCCTCACTCGCAGTGTGCCCTTCGATCCGCTTCAGTGGCGGGCGCGCCCCGAGGAAGTCACCCTCCAGGCCTTCGCACGGCAGTATTTCCAGAGCCTGCTGGCGGGCAACGAGCTCCAGGAGCCCTGGCTCCACGCAGGCCTCTCCACCTGGTTCGCCCATAAAGCGATGGGCCGTCTGCACCAGACGATGCTGCCCAGCCGCCGCTTCCACTGGGCCACAGACCAGCTCGCCTGGGAGGCCTACTGGCGGGCGCCCCAGACGGATCCCCTGATCCGCGCGGGACACATGGCCTATCCCGGCAGTCTCGCGGCGGTCGCCACCGCCAAGCCCACGCTGGTGTTGGACCACCTCGAGGCCCAGATCGGCCGACCGGTGATGGAGGAGGCCCTGCGGGTCTACGCCCGGGACTTCCAGTTCAAGCACCCCACCGCCAAGGACTTCCGCAAGGTGCTGGAGAAGGTCTCCGGCCGCGATTTGACGTCGTTCTGGCGGGATTACGTAGAGGGCACCGAGGTGCTCGACTACGCCATCGCCGAGGTAAATGCCGTGCCCGTCCTCCAGGGCGGCTGGCGAGAAACGTCGGAAGGCGCACGCTTCGCACCCCTCGTGAGCACCGGCGCCCGCGGCACCGTGACCCTCGTGCGACGCGGAGGGATCCGAACGCCCATCACCCTCTGGGTGCGCCTAGAGGATCGCCGGGAACAGCGCGTGACCTGGGATGGCGAGGACCGCTGGACCACCTTCCAGTTCGACGCCCCCGTCGCCAGCGCCCTGCTGGATCCCGATCAGAACCTGCCCCTGCTGCGAGACCGCCTCCACGCCAGCTACAGCGCCAAGCCCGCCCGCCGCGGATTCCAGCACTGGGCGCAGTTCGTCTGGGGCGGCGTCACGGGGCTCCTGCAGGCCATCGGCCTAGGGTGAACCCTCACAACTCATGAGGAAAGGGGCCCTTATCCGTCTGGTCCCCTTTCCTTAGGGTCTGTCTGCAAACTCGCACGAGGCCGTGCTGGGAGCGCCGGGCGAGACGCAAGGAAGGCGACGAAGGCCTTCTCGTTATCGGCTCCGCCGGTACACGAGACGAACTGATATTTGGTGGTCCCAAGGACGAGGAGCCTGACGCAACGTCATCGGCGTGAGGTTAAAGACAGACCCTATGAGCTTCTGCGGCGCCCCGAAGACTTAAGCCAAGCTTAAGAGCGCGTCAGCCCAGAAACCTAAGATCAAGCCGTGACACAACATAGGCGTCCAACCACCCTGGCCCGAGGCCAGGGCTTTTCTTTCGGAGACGCCATGTTCCGCGTCCTTGGCATCGCCCTGCTCGCAGGGGCTGCCCTCAGCGCCCAATCCTCCTCCTTCGGCCTCGGAGTCAGCCTCCAAGACAAGGGAGGCAAACTCTACCTTCCATGGCAGGTCCGTCCCGACCTGCGCATCGAAGGGACGCTTGGATACGAGAAGGAACGCAAGGAGCAATCGGTTCCAAGGCTGGGTCCAGATGGTCTCTTTGGGGGCTGGGAGCCCAGCACCCAGACGCGTGAAGCCCTCTCTGGAAGCCTGGGCATCTTTCAGCTGAAGCCGCTTTCCGAGGGCTTCCAGCTCTACTACGGTCCGCGCTTCAGTTATGAGCGCCACTCCGACGTCCAATCCCGATTCACCCGCCTCGAGACCCGCGAGCGGAGCCTCTCTGCAGTGCTCGGGGCGGAGCTCTTCGCCACCCGCCGCTTCAGTCTCTCCGGGGAAGTGGGTGTCGGATACGCGAAGACCTCGGAAGGCTGGCGCGGAGTTGGACTCGCAGAAGCGGGGTTCCCCAAGGACAGTCGGGGCTGGAGAACCAACACCTCCAGCGCACTCGTGGCGCGCTACTACTTCGGTCGCTAAGGATAGGGATTCCGGAGTGCATCCGCCGATGCACTCCGGCTGTTCGCCGATCCATGGTGTCCTCACCGGTAAACTCCCCTGGAAGCTCGTCGTATGCCGCCTTGATGGGAGTCTGCCGTGATCGCATTCGAGAACCTGGAAGTCCGCTATGGTCCGACGGTGGCCCTCAAGGGCATCACCATGCGGCTGGAGCCTGGAATCGTGGGGCTGTTGGGCCCGAACGGCTCCGGCAAGAGCACCCTCCTCAAGACGCTGCTGGGGCTCTTGAAGCCCACCCAGGGCACCGGTGACGTTCTGGGCATCGGCCTGGGCGCGCCTGAGGCCGCCCGCTTGCGCCAGAGGGTGGGCTACATGCCGGAGTACGACGCCGTCATCGAGGACGCCTCCGCCTTCGAGCAGGTGTGCTTCTGGGGCGAGCTCTCCGGCCTGCGCCCCGCCCAGGCCCGGGACCGCGCCCACGAAGTGCTCTATTTCGTCGGGCTCGACGAATCCCGCTACCGCCGCGCTTCCGGCTACTCCACGGGCATGCGCCAGAGGGTAAAGCTGGCCCAGGCCCTGGTGCACAGCCCGCAGATCGTCTTCCTGGATGAGCCCACGAACGGCCTGGATCCCGAAGGCCGCAAACGGATGCTGGACCTGGTACTCAAGGTCCACGCGGAACTGAACGCCAGCGTCATCCTCGCCAGCCACCTGCTGGAGGATGTGGAGCGCTGCGCGGATCAGCTGCTGATCCTGGACAAGGGTGAGATCAAGGCCTCCGGCAGCATGAGCGGCCTGCGCCGGATGCTGGCGCGGCGCTTCGAGCTGCGTTTCCTGGATCCTCTCAGTGACGCCCAGGAGGCGGCCCTCGGACAGCTCGGGACGGTCCTGGACGCTCGCCACGGGCTCTACGATGTGGAGCTGCCGGAGGCCGATGCCACCGCGCCGTTCCGCTGGGCGGAGGGTCAGGGCGCCGTGCTGGTGCAGCTCACGCCGCGTCACGACCGGCTGGACGAAGTGCTGATCCGCGCACTCCACGGCGGTTTCGCGGAAGGGAGTCACTGACATGCCGATCTACGCCCCCACCCTTCCCCCCCGCCCGAACCTCGATCACGGCCAGGACTCCGGCATGGTGCTCGCGCGCTTCGAGCTGAAGCGCCTCTTCCGCCACAAGATCGGGCTCTTTTTCATCTTCGGCTTCGGCATCACCCTGCTGGTGCAGGTCACCATGCTCTACGTCCGGTTCCAGCTGAACTCCCAGAACAGCCTCCGGCAGATCAAGGACTTCGCCAACGCCCTGCTCACCCAGGGGCCGGAATACCAGGCCGCCCACCTGCACGGCGCCCTGCTCTTCTTCCTCTGGCTGTTCCTGGCGGTGGTGGGCGGCGGCATCATCAGCCGCGACACGCTCTACCGCACCCGGCCCCTCATCTATGCCCATCCCGTGAGCCCCAGGGGCTACCTGGTGGCCAAGGCCGGATTCATGGCGGCTCTCGCATTCGCCGTGATGCTGCCCTTCGTCCTGCTGCCCTGGCTGCTCTCGCTGCTCATCGCCCAGGGGAACGGCCCCGTGTGGGTGAGCCTTCCCCTGCGGCTGATCCCGGCAGCCGCGGTGATGGCCACCCTGATGAGCGCGGTCACGGTGGGCACCTCCGCCATGGCGGGCACGCCCCGGGCCGGCACCGCATGGCTTGTGGGCATCTACTTCGGCACCACCGCCATCGGAAACCTCATGAGCGGCCTGATGAACTGGCCGGAGTTCCTCTCCCTGCAGGCCCTCGGCACCGCCTGGCCCGAGCTGCTCTGCGGCGTCAGCCACCCGACCCTATCCTGGTTCACCGCCATCCTGGGCACCCTGCTGCATGGCACCTTCTGGCTGGCCCTGGCCTGGTCCCGCACCCGCCCGAGCGAGGCAACCCTATGAGCACCCTGGTCCTCGAACGCGCCTCGCGGCTCTACGGCGAGATCCTGGGGCTCAGCCCCACCACGTTCGCCCTGCCGGACGGCGGCGGCATCACCGGTCTGCTCGGCCCCAATGGCGCCGGCAAGTCCACCCTCATCCAGCTGGTGAGCGGCCTGCTTCCCGCCAGCGGCGGCTCCGTGAAAGTCTTCGGGGAAGAGCCCTTCAGAAACCCCAAGGTGCTTTCCCGCATCGGCCTGGTGCCGGAAGGTGACCGTTTTCCTGCGGGGCTGAAGGCTCATCACTGGCTCCGCATGATGGGGCAGCTCTCCGGCCTCACGGGCACGGAACTGGAATCCGCCCTCAAACGGGTGATCGAGACCGTGGGCATGGCGGACCGCGCACACCTGCCCTTCAGCCGCATGTCCAAGGGCATGCGCCAGCGCATCCGGCTCGCCCAGGCGCTGCTGCACGATCCCGAGCTCCTGATCCTGGACGAGCCCTTCAACGGGCTGGATCCCGAGGCCCGTCTGCAACTGATGGACCTGCTGCGGAAGATGGGCGAGGGACGCACCCGCATCCTCGTCTCGAGCCACATCCTGAGCGAAGTGGCCCAGCTCACCGACCGCATCCTGCTCCTCTTCCGGGGACGCTTGCTGGCGGAGGGCAGTGTGCAGGAGATCCGCGAGCTGCTGGATCGCCATCCCGTCGAACTGCGCATGGCGGCGGACGACGCCCGGGTGGTCGCCCGCTGGGCGGTGGAACACGGCGAGCTGGTGGGGCTGGCCATGGAAGATGGCGCGGCGGTGGTCTCCGTGAAGAGCCCTCGCACCTTCCTTCCGAAGGTGCAGGCGGCGGTCATCGCCGGGGAACTGCCCCTCAAGGCACTGGACCCGCTGGATCTGAACCTGGAATCGGTCTTCGAATACCTGACGAAGGACCATGCGTGAGGCCTGACATGCGAACCATCCCCACGCCCCTCCAGACGCTCCTCGCCGTGATCGGCGGCTACCGCGCCCGCATCTTCCAGGCCCGGGGCATCGTGCTGGCCTGCATCGCCGTGGCCCCCATGGCCCTGCTGACCCTCGTGGTGCTCCTGGTGCGTCGGCACGAGCCGGTGTCCCCCACCCAGGCCCTGTCTGTCTTCCACATGGTTGTCGTCCCCTTCCTCCTGCCGATCCTGGCCCTGGTCGCAGCTCCGGCAGGCATCCGCGAGGACATCGAGCAGCGCACGCTCCCCCTCATGCTCGTGCGGCCTCAGCCCGTGTGGGTCCTGCCCATGGCCAAGGGTCTGCTCTGGTTCGCCTGGGGCGCCCCCTGGCTGGTGCTCTCGAGCCTTTTCCTGCCCGTGCTCGGGCTCGATCTGGACCGCCTTCCGCTGATCGCCTTCACCCTGGTCCTGACCTACTGGGCCCAGCTGGGCTTCCTCAGCCTGCTCACGCTGCTCTTCAAGCGGGGCGTACTTTGGGGCGCCCTGATCTTCTTCGCTTGGGATCCCCTCGTGCGGATCATGCCGGGCAACCTGCAGCGGTTCACCTTCCTCCACTACATCGAGAGCCTCGTCGGCAGCCGCGGCGGTGGCATCCAGGCCACCCAGATCGTCTCCCAGCAACAGATCAGCACCGACGCTTGGCTCGCCGCCCTGGTGCTCATCGCCATCGGCATCGGGTGCTGGATCGGCTGCGGCATCAAGCTTCAGAACACGGCCCTCGGACTGGCGGGTCGTGAGGCCGAGGGATAATCTGAATTAATTCATATCCATTCATATCCACAGAGGCCCTTTTCGGGGCCTCTGTTTACGGAAGTCCAGTCGCTGCATGACATTATCCTGCGACATCCCACCCACAAGGGGGCAATTGAGGTGGTGTTTGGGTTGCTCCATGGACTGATCGGGGCACTCCCCGTCACCCATGGGCCTAACCGAAGGTGACACACCCCGCACCTGGATGATGGATACATCCTCGGAGCCCTAAAATGTCTTCCCTCCCCCTGGCCGCCTTCCTCCGTGACCATCGCGCCATGCACCTGACGGATGTAGAGCAGCCCATTCCAGTGTCTCTGCTGGAGCGCCTCAAATTCGGCCAGCGTCTGGCGTTGGTAAAAGAGGGACAGGTGGTCGGAGCGGTCGTAACCCTGGATGATCTGCACCTGCTGGATCTGACCGATCATGGCCTCACGGTCGTGGAGGACGTCAGTCTCTGAACGCCTTGCGCCGGGCGCCCGTTCCCGTCGCCAGGAACTGCTGGATGCCCTTGGCGATGGCCTCGGCAAGCTTCTTTCGGAAACCGGGCTCCTTGAGCTTGGCCTCCTCTGCCGGGTTGCTGATGAAAGCGCCTTCCACGAGCACGGCGGGCATGGCGGCGCGGCGCAGCACGGCGAAGGGCGCCTGTTTGACGCCCCGCTGGGGAATGTTGCCCAAACGGTTGAGCTGCCCCTGGACGGCCACCGCGAGCCGCTCAGAATCAACGAGGAACGCCTTCTGGGCCATGTCGTCCAGGATGGCCGCCACGACCCCCGGAAGGGGCGTTTCCGCCGCCGACCCGGTGTTTTCCTGGTCGGCCAGGGCTCGGGCATCCTCGTCCCCCTGGTCCAGGCTCAGGAAGTAGACCTCCGAGCCACGCCCCTTGCGACTGCGGCTGGCGTTGAAGTGCAGACTGACGAAGAGGTCCGCCCCCGCAGCATTGGCGACCTTGGCCCGTTCCTGAAGGATCACGGCACTGTCATCCGCCCGCACCATCACCACCGCCAAGCCACGCTCCTCCAGCACCCGCCGCAGTTCCAGAGCAAGGGCGAGGCTCGCGTCCTTCTCCAACAACCCCTTGCGGCCCTTGGCTCCCACATCCTCACCGCCGTGCCCCGCGTCCAGGGCCACCTTGAGACGCACGGGCTCCCCCGCGCCAAGGGGCAGCAGTGCCAGAAATGCCAGGGCTCGCAGCAGGGTTCGCATGGGATCTCCGTTGGCAGGATAGAACGGCCGGGAGGGACTCCATCAAGGCGCATTCGGAACATCCAGTAACCTTCGTTGAGTGGCGCCGAGCTCCGGCACCGCCACCCGCGCCTCCATTCATTCCCAGGGAGAACCTGGGCCCGGGTCGCCAAGCAGCTCCAGGCCGGCGGGAAGGCTGAGTCCGGAGGCTCGGGTAATCTGGAGGTTCGGCCCCCGTCCGGGCCGTCAGGAGCGATGGCATGGCACAGGCGGTCAAGGGCACGCGGGATCTCTTCGGCAACGACATGCGGTGGTTCCATCGCATCGAGGAGGCGGCGCGCACGATCTTCCACCGCCACGGCTACCAGGAAATCCGCACACCCATTCTTGAGGAGATCGAGGTCTTCAAGCGCAGCGTGGGCGAAAGCTCCGACATCGTGAACAAGGAGATGTACGACTTCACGGACAAGGGCGGTCGCCACGTCGTGATGCGCCCGGAGAACACCGCGGGCGTCGTGCGCGCTGCCGTGCAGCACAAGTTCTTCGAGACGAACGACCCGAAGCTGCTCTATTACATCGGGCCGCAGTTCCGGTATGAGCGCATGCAGGCGGGCCGATATCGCCAGTTCTGGCAGATCGGTGCCGAAAGCTTTGGCGTCGCAACCCCCGAGAGCGAGGCGGAGAGCCTCCTCATGCTCTTCAGCCTGCTGAACACCCTGGGTCTGAAGCAGCTGAAGCTCAGCATCAACAGCGTGGGCACGCCGGAGTGCCGCCCCGCCTTCCACGAGGCCATCCGCACCTTCTTCCACGCCCGCGCCGAGCGATTCTGCGGCGACTGCCATCGGCGGATCGCCGACAACCCGCTGCGGGTCCTGGACTGCAAGGTGAAGGGCTGCCAGGAAGCGCTGGAAGGCCATCCCGTGATCGTCGACTTCCTGGATGACGCCTCCCGCGCTCACCACGAGCGCCTGAAGGAGCTGCTGATAGCGCTCGAGATCCCCTTCGTGGAGGATCCGCGTCTCGTCCGCGGCCTGGACTACTACACCCGCACGGCCTTCGAAGTGCTCTCCAGCGACCTGGGCGCCCAATCGGCGCTCCTCGGTGGTGGGCGCTACGACGGGCTCGTGAAGCAGCTGGGCGGCCCCGAGGTCCCGGCCTTCGGATGGGCCATCGGCCTCGACCGCCTCGCCATGCTCATGCAGGCCCTCCACGGCGACGCCCCGCAGCCCAAGCGCGCCCTGCTCATCCCCATGGGCGCGACCGCGACGGTCAAGGCCATGACCCTGGCCCGTGCCTGGTGGGACCTGGGCCTCGACCTCACCGTGGAGACCCGCGGCACGAACCTGAAGAAGGCCATGCAGACCGCCAATCGCCAGGGCTACGCCTTCGCCCTGTTGCTGGGGGATGGCGAGCTGGAGAAGGGCGTCGTCGCGGCGAAGAACCTCGCCGAAGGCACCCAGGAGGAGTGGCCGCTGGAAGAGGTGGTCAGCCGCCTGAAGTAGAACCCGATCGGGACCACCGACCCTACGCGGCCCCAAGACCAGGAAGGCTCCTCGACCGCCATGAAGGCGTGCTGGAGGAGCCTCTTCGTTGCACCCCTTTCCAACCTTTGAAACGAGCCGAGCCAACTCCCATGCCCGTGGGTCGATCCCACTCAAGCCATCAGCCCCCCTGGCGGGTGCAAGAATGTCTGTATATCTGAAACCACTTTCGCAACCATAGACATATGTCCATGCCCCCCCCCTTCCCGACCTCCCCCTTCTGAGCCTTCCCCAGCGCCTCAAGCGCCTCGGAGAGCGCCTGGCTCAGGACGCCGGCACGCTCTACCGCGAGCACGGACTGCCCTTTGAGCCCCGCTGGTTCTTGGTCTTCCAGGATCTGGGGCGTACCGCTCCAACGAGCGCCACGGAGGTGGCCACCCGCATCGGCGTCACCCACACCGCCGTGCTGCAGGTGGTGCGGGAGCTGAGCGAAGCCGGACTGGTCATGGAAACCGCCCAGGGCGCGGATCGCCGCAAGCGGCTCTTCACGCTAAGTCCGGAAGGCCGGCGCGTTCACGAGCGGATGCAGCCGCTCTGGAGCGATCAGCACGCGGCGCTGGAACAGGTGCTGGAAGAGGCCGGCGGCGGCCTCATCGACCAGCTCGATCGCCTGGAGGCCGCCCTCGAACGCCAGCCCGTGCGGGAGCGCCTGCCGAAGTGCCAGACCCTGCGGATGCTGGACGAACTGGACATCGTGCCCTGGTCGCCCAGCCTCGATCCCGAGTGGCAGGACGTGCTCGCCGCCAACCCGGAGGCGCTCCGCTACCTGCGGGACGATGAGCGCGCGCTCCTGAAGTCCCTGCCTGCGCCTCGGCACCTGCACCTGCTCCTGGCCTGCCGCGGGACGACGGTGGAGGGCTGCGCCGCCTTCCAATGGCGCCCTCGGGAAGAACCGCTGCTCCTCTTCATTGCGGTTAACCCGGACGCCCGGCGGCAGCGGGTGGGCCGCAAGCTCGCCCTCGCCTGCATCGATCTGGCCACGGACCGTGGCGCCAAGGCGCTCCAGGCGCGCGCCGGCCAGTCGCTGGAAGCCGCCACACCCTTCTACCGATCCCTCGGCTTCGCCTACGCGGGCCCCGCCGGCCCCAAGGGCAGCGTGCTCTTCCGCCTCAACCTGAAGCCGCACCAGGACTGAGACGGAAGACGGGACGAGGAGCCCGTCCAAGGCGAGCAGTACGCCTCCCCCTGTGGCATCGAGGTGCTGCGAATGGCGCTCGCGCGAGCCGAACCCGCGGCGCGCTTGCCGTCGCCTACAGCGCCTCCAGGTGATTCTTCAGTTCTCTGAGACTGAAAGGCTTGGCAAGCAGGGTGGTGTGCGGATGGGTTTGCACAAGATCCAGGGCGGTCTGATCCGTCCGTCCGGTCGCCAGGAAGACCGGCAAAGTCGACCTCAGGCGGCGGAGACGCGGCAAGGTTCCAGCTCCCCCAAGCCCCGGCATGTTCATGTCCAGGATCACCACATCTGCCACCAGCCCCGATTCCAACTGCGCCAGGGCCTCCTCTCCGCTTGAAACCGCACTCACGTGGTGCCCCAGGGAAGCCACCACCATCGCGAGAGATTCGAGCACCAGATCATCGTCGTCCACCAGAAGCACCTGGAGCGGCGAGGATTGGCCCTCGGAGGCGGCCTCGACGACGGTTCCAGGGATCGACGCCCTGCAGATGTCGGCGGGGAACCGCAGGGTCACCAGGGTGCCTCTGCCGGGTTCACTCCGGATCTCCATCTCGCCCCGGTGTGCCTCGATGGTGCTGTAGACGATGGAGAGGCCCAACCCCGTGCCCTTGTCCTGGCCCTTGGTCGTGAAGAACGGGTCCATGGCCCGCTCCAGGACCTCCTGGGTCATCCCGCAGCCGTTGTCCATCACCTGGAGTTCCACGCGACCGTCGTCCAGGTTGCGAGTGTGCAGACGGAGATGGCCCCGCTCCCCCATGGCGTCCACGGCGTTGACGCAGAGGTTCATGATGGCGTGGGTCAGGGCGCTGGGATCTCCCTGGATGGACCGCAGGTCCCGCGTCAGGTCCAGGTCCAGGCTCACCCGGGCCAAGGTGGTCCGCTCCAGGAGACTCACCTCCTCGCGGACGATTTCATTCAGGTTCAGTTCCCGAACCTCCGAAGGGCTGTGGCGGGAGAAGGCCAAGAGGCGCTTGACCATCTGCCCACCACGTACCGCAGCCCTGGAGATCGTTTCAAAGGCTTGATGCGCCGGCGACCCTGGGGGCTGCTGCTCCAAGTTGGCCGAGGCCAGCCCCAGGATGGCCCCCAGGACGTTGTTCATGTCGTGGGCGACGCCCCCCGCCAAGCTGCCCAGGCTCTCCATCTTCTGTTTCTGGGTGAGTTCTGCCTGGTATCGCCGCTTCTGCTCCACCGAGTCCAGATGTTCGAGCCCGAAAGTCATGTGGGCAGCAGCCTCCTCCAGCAAAGCGACATCCCCCGCCTGGAACACACCAGGCTCCCCGGCATAGACCATCAGCGCCCCTGCAACGCTTCCATGGAAGTGAATGGGCACGGTGGCCGAAGCCCTCAGTCCGAAGGCCGCAGCCCTTTCCTGCCAGGGCACGGTGATGGGATCACTGGAGAAGTCCTGGCAGATGAAGGGCCGCGCCTCCCGGATGCAGATCCCAGTGGGGCCTCGGCCCTCGGGTCGATCGTCTGCCCATACGGAGATGCCCTCCAGATAACCCGCCCCCGGTCCCGCCATGGCCACGGGCAGGACTTGGTAAGTCACAGGATCCACCCAGCCGATCCAGGCCAGCTGGAAGCCCCCACACTCCACGGCGATGGTGCAGATCTCTTGGAGCAATCCCTCCCGGGTCTCGATGCGGATCAGGCTCCGTCCGATGCGGCTGAGCATCTCGTAGAGGCGGTTCAGGCGCTCCAGTTCGCCTTCGTGGGCCTTGCGTTCCGAGATATCCCGGGAATTGACCACGATGGCCTGCACGGCGGGATTGCTCAGCAGGTTGACCGCCACCGCCTCCATCCAGATCCAAGAGCCGTCCTTGCGGGCGTATCGGTAAGTGACCTGGACGGGACGACCGGGGCGCGCGAGGCAGTCCTGAAAGGCGGCACCGACCTTGGCGGCATCCTCGGGATGGAAGAACTCGAAGGTGTTCCGTCCCTCCATCTCCGAGATGTCGAAGCCATGCAGCCGCTTGGCGGCGGGTGAATTGTAGAGGAGGCGGCCCTCCCCATCCATCAGGCTCAAAATGTCCCAGGAGAAGTCCAGGAGCGCCTTCATGCGGGCCACGACGCTCTCGGGCGCGGACGGGGAAGGCTGGGCGGCGGCGGGAACCGGCTCGGACATGGAGGCCTCGCTGGGACACAGCATAGGCCAGCCCGTCCCTCATGGCTGCTCATGAAGAAAGCAGAATGGCGCCCAGAAGCGGCGGATCGCCTTTTTGATTAGAACTGCACGGCGTAGGAGAACTTGGCGAAGAGGCCGCGGGCGGCGAGACGTTCCGGCTCCAGGCGCTGGTCGGGGTCCCGCTGGGAGCGGCCCGACCAGCCGAGGTAGGCGTGGGTGAAGGCGTTGGGCTGCCAGCCCACGATCACGCGGGCATAGCGGTCGGTGGTCCAGACCTCCGCAGGCTTGTCATAGCGCACCAGGAAGCCCTGCAATTGCACGTAGACCGATCCGGGGAAGGACATGGCGGCGCCGAGCTGGGCCTTGCGCCCTCGCACGATCCGGGCACCATCCGTCTCCCGGTCCAGGACCGATTCCCGTAGGGAGGCATCGTAGGAGAAGGCGCCCACAGCACCCTCTGCGCCGGTGCTGACGACCCTCAGCCGCGCAGGGAGTCCCGTGCTCAGATCCGCCGTGCGACGCCGCTCAAAAGAGACGAAGGGCCGAGCCTCCGCATGGCGGTTCCAGCCGCCGTTGATCCAGGCCGCCCAGGTATCCACCGTCAACCCCTTGGCAGCGGCCTTTCCCGTAGGCTCCCAGCCCCCGGACACATTGACCCGGCCCGAGGTCTCCAGGGAACCGAGAAGGGCGATGGCCCGCTCCATCGGCTTGCCATCCCAGTCCACCATCCGCGTGGCCCGGAGGCGCACGCTGGCCTGGCTGAGGGAACCGCTGTTCCAGCGTTCCCGCCATCCGCCATTCACGTTCTGGTAACGGTAGCCCTGGAGATCCGTGAAGCCGGAGACGAGCACCAGATCCCGCCCCGTGATGGAATGCCGGGCGGACGCCGTCCAGTTGCGGGTGCTCCAGTCCAGCTGCCCGGCAGCGGTAGTGCCTCGCAGGGAAGTCACGGTGCCGTCCGCCTTGGGCAGCCGCGCCACAGCGCCCACGGCGCTGCCCTTGAACTGGACGTTCCCGCCCAGGAACTGGTTCAGATAGATGCCGCCACTGTGCCCGCCGCCATCCGCCCCGATCAGCGCCCGGTCCGTGCCCACCAGGGACAACCCGGAGCCGCGGCCATCGAAGCGGAGGCGCACGGCGCCCGCCGTGTCACGGCTGGCGAGCCCCTCGGTGCCTTCCGCACCCTCGGAAGCCAGGGCGCCACCCCCCGACTGATCCCGCACATGCAGCAGACTCCAGCTGGTCTGGTCCGTGCGGCCCGCTGCCTTGATTCCGTATTGCGGATCCAGCAGGGCGCGGCTGAAGAACTGGTGCTGGGAATCCTGGGTGCCGAGTAGGTCCATGCCTTCCAGGAAGAAGGGACGCTTTTCCGGATAGAGCACCTTGAAGCGACTGTTGATCTGAAGCGGATCCACGTCCGCCTCCACGTTGCTGAAGTCTGGCCGGTAGGTGCCGTCGAAGGTCACGGAGGTGCCGGCATAACGCACGTCCAGTCCCATGCGCCGGATGGTCTGGGGCGCGCCGAGCCGGCCCAGGTCCGCATCCCAGGCCTCGTCCCGCTTGGCAGTGGCGAAGGGGAGGATGAGGAAGGGCGCGCTGGCCTTCTCCACCGGGGCCCCAGAGACCTTCGCCATCTGGCAGATGTCGCACGACACATCGCGCTTCATGGGAGGCCAGGCGATGCCGTAGCGGCGTTCCCGGGGCATGACCCGCAGCACGCGGAAGCCCCAGTCCCCAGGGCTGCGGCGCAGGCTGCTGTAGGGGATGCGGAACTTCAGGACGAAGCCGTCCGCCGTGAGCACCCCCACGGATTCCCACAGGCAGTCGTAGCTGCTGTCCTCGCCATTCGCATCGGTCACCAACGAATCGATCTGGCCACCCAGGGGGGTGGCGATGAAGCGAATGCAGCTCTGGCCCTGCCCGCTGGGATCCAGGTCGAGTCCCACCAGATCCAGGTCTGGAAAGGTGTCACGGCGGTGCCGCGCGGCCCGCACCTGCCTCGGCTCGGGATCGTGGGCCTCCACCGCCACATAGAGCGCATCCGGCCCCCAGGCGGCCCGCACGATCGTCGGCCAGCGGTTTTCCCCCCGATCGTCCGGCATCACCATTCCGAAGTCGGTGACCTGGAAGGCCCCGCGCCAGCTGCTCAGATCCGCATCCGCCGCCATGGAGGGCGGAGCGGTCAGTCTGGGGAACTCCGCCTTCACGAGACGCGGTTCGGATGATGCGGCGCACGCCGCCACGGAGACGAGGGCAAGGCAGACGGACTTCAAGGATCTTCCTCCAGGGAACCTCCAAGATACGTGGGAACCCGCGCCAGGGTTACACCAGCGTCCTGCGGACCAGGGCATCGATGCCCTCTCGGTGCGAGCGACTGACGGGCACCTCCGTGCCACCGTGGGTGACCACCACATAGATCCCCTTCGCACCGGGACGGACCTCTCGGATTTTCTCCGCATTGACCATCCAGGAGCGGTGGGCGCGGATGAAGCGGGCGGCTTCCAGCTTCGACTCCAACGTCGCCAGGGTCTCGCGGATCATGTGGCTCGTGCGGCCGATGTGGAGGTGCATGTAGTTGCCTGTGGCCTCGATGGCCTCAACCTCCTCCGCCTTCAGGAAGAGGGTTCGATCGCCCTCCCGCACCACGAAGCGGTGGGAGCGGGGACGTCGCGCCTCCACCTCCTCCAGCAGACCCGTCAGCTTGCGAGCTACCTCCCGCTGCTGGCGCCCCACCACCAGCAGGCGTGCGCGCTCCAGCGCCCCCCGGAGCTCCGCCGCCCCTGGCGGCTTCAGCAGGTAGTCCACCGCATGCACGGCAAAGGCCTGCAGCGAATACTGGTCGAAGGCCGTGACGAAGATGACGAGGGGACGCTCCTCCTCCGTCAGTTCCTCCAGCACCTCGAACCCATCCAGCCCCGGCATCTGGATGTCCAGCAGCACCAAGTCCGGCCTCAGGGTGCGAATCCGCTCCAGCGCCTGCACGCCGTTGGAGGCTTCGCCCACCACCTCCACTTCCGGCTCTTTCGCCAGCAACGTGCGCAGCACCTGCACACCAGGCGGCTCGTCATCCACGATCAGGATGCGGAGGGTCATGGTCGTTCCTTGGGAAGGGGAAGCAGGATCCGCGCCTCGTACCCGCCGCCCTCCAGTGGCCCCGCGGTGAACGTCGCACGGTCGCCATAGAGGTGCTGGAGACGCTTCCGGAGGTTGAGGAGACCGGTTCCGGTGCCCGCTGCGACGCTCTTGCCGGAACCCACGCCGTCGTCCTTCACGCTCAGCACCAGGGCCGCCTCGCTTCGCCGCGCCTCGATCCAGAGGGTGCCGGGCTCGAGCTTGGGGGCGAGGCCGTGCTTCAAAGCGTTCTCCACCAAGGGCTGGAGGACGAGGTGCGGCACCTCCAGATCGAGGGCCTCCTCCGCCGCGTCGCAGCGGTAGTTCAGGCGATCCCCGAAGCGCAGCTGCTGAATCTCGAGGAAGAGGTTCACCGTCTCCAGTTCGTGACGTAGGCTCACGCGCTGCAGCCCCATCTCCTGAAGCGAACGGCGCAGGAAGGTGGAGAGCAGCACCACCATGCGCTGGGCCGTCTCGCCCTCCGGCGGAATGTGGGAGTAGATGGCATTCAAGGCGTTGAAGAGGAAGTGGGGTTGGAGCTGACTCTTCAGCGCCTGAAGCCGACTTTCGCTGTATTGGGCCTCCAGCTGGGCCCCCCGCAACGCCCGCTCCTGAAGTCCCTGGTGGAAGCTGAAGGCATGGCGGGCGGCCACCCCCATGACGTAGAAAGGACCGGCGAGGCAGAGGGTGGCCAGCAACCCCTCCCAGCCGTCAGAGAGAAACGTGAGGCGGCTTCGGACCCCCTCCTGGGCCGGGTGGATGAGCAGAAAGAGGGAACGCTCCACCAGATAGTCCAAAGCCCCAAACAGCACCAGGACACCTCCGTGCACCCCGAGGCTGCGCAGCCAACGGCCGGGCTCCAGGGGAAAGGCACGGGCTGACCACAACGCCAGGGGCACCAGCAGGAACATGGCGAGGTAGAGGGTGACGGACTCCAGCAGCACCGTCCGCAGGGGCACCGCCTGGCCGGCGACCCGAAAGAGCGCCCAGGTGGCGCCCGCCAGTGAAAGCCAGAGCGGCAGCAGCAGCGCCATCACCTTGCCGTAGTCCCCCAGGCGGGCTAGCAGGCGGGCCATGCGCGACGGATGTTCCATGGATCCAGGATTCCAGAGTTCCCTCTGGACGCCGACCCATTCATCCCACCCCTCTGTCATCCGATCCCATCCGATGCGACCCCGAACGCCGGCTCCCCGTATCTCTGTGGAAAGGAGCCCGCCATGCCCCCCCTCATCCAGCTCGCGAACATCCAGAAGGTCTTCACTACGGAAGAGGTGGAGACCCACGCCCTCGCCTCCATCCACCTGAACATCCGCCAGGGGGAGTTCGTCTCCGTTTCCGGCCCGTCGGGCTGTGGAAAGTCCACCCTGCTCTCCATCCTCGGCCTGCTGGACACCCCCACGGGCGGCACCTACACCCTGAATGGACAGTCCGTGGCGAATCTGGACCGTT
This sequence comes from uncultured Solibacteraceae bacterium, assembly GCA_964415525.1. Taxonomy (GTDB): domain Bacteria; phylum Acidobacteriota; class Holophagae; order Holophagales; family Holophagaceae; genus CAZPUI01. The sequence continues at coordinate 3,231 of CAYQAS010000025.1, read as the reverse complement.
CGGAACGGGCCCGCATCCGCAACCGGGAGATCGGCTTCATCTTCCAGAGCTTCAACCTCATCGGCGACCTCACGGTCTTCGAGAACGTGGAGCTGCCCCTCGTCTACCGCGGCTTGCCAGCCGGGGAACGCCGAACCCGGGTCATGGAGGTCCTCGAGGAAGTCGGCATGAGCCACCGCGCCAAGCACCTGCCCAGCCAGCTCTCCGGCGGCCAGCAGCAGCGCGTGGCCGTGGCGAGGGCCCTGGCGGGGCGCCCCAGCCTCCTGCTGGCGGACGAGCCCACGGGCAACCTGGATTCCAGCAACGGCACCGCGGTGATGGAACTGCTCAAGAGCCTCCACGCCCGGGGCTCGACGCTCGTGATGGTCACCCACGATCCGCGCTTCTCCGAACATGCCGACCGCACGGTTCGACTCTTCGACGGCAAGGTGGTGGGCGAGCGCCTGATGTCCACGGAACCCGCCTTCCGCGAACTCGTGATGGCCTGAGGATACGGACATGGACGCCCTTCGCCTCGACCTCAAGCACGCCCTGCGCGCCCTCCTGCGCACACCGGGCTTCACCCTCGCCGCCGTCCTCACCCTGGCCTTCGGCGTCGGCGCCAACACTGCCATGTTCTCCGTCGCGGACCGCATGCTGGGCCCCCTTCCTTACCGAGATGCGGCGCGGCTCACCACGTTTGTCCGGGAGGATCCTCGACAGGTCCCATCCGAAGTGCCGTTCTCGGCCCCCGTCTTCCTCGATTACCAGCGCGAGATGACCCAGGCCGAAGCCATGACCGCCATTGGTTTTGACCGCTACACCCTCTCCGGTGAAGGGGACGCCCAGCAGATCTTGATCACGCGGGTCACGGAGCCCTTCTTTCGCGTGGCGGGCTTCCACCCACGGCTAGGCACCGCCTTCAACGTCGAGGACGACCGGGAAGGCGCTCCCGGCACCATGATCCTGAACCACGGATTCTGGCAGCGCCGCTTCGGCGGAGATCCGAACATCGTGGGCCGCACCCTGCGCCTCAACGGTCAGGACGTGCGGGTCGTGGGTGTCATGGGCCCCGATTTCGATCTCTTCGAACAGGTCGTCGGGCTCGCTCCAGAAGTCTTCGTCCCCATGGCCTTCAGCCGAGATGATTTGAATGGGCGCTACAGCCGCAGCTTCCAGGTGCTCATGCGCCTGAAGCCCGGTTCGAGCCCCACCGCCGCCACCGCCGACGCTCGCCGCGTCCATGCCAGCCTGAACGAGCGTGAGCCTGGTAACCCCGACAAGGACTACCTGCCCCGAGTCGCTCCAGTGAAGGAAGCGGTGAACAAATTCATCCAGCCGGCCATCCTCGCCCTGATGGTGGTGGTCGGTTTCATCCTTCTCATCGCCTGCGCCAACCTCAGCAATCTGCTCCTCGCCAGGGGCCTCGCCCGCCAGCGCGAACTCACCATCTGCGCAGCCTTGGGGGCGGACCGATCTCGTCTGATCGCACGCCTCCTCGCGGAGGGCGTGCTGCTCGGCCTCGCGGGCGCCCTGGGGGCCCTGCTGGTGGGCGCGCTCCTGCTTCGCGTCCTGGGAAACCTGTTGAGCAGCATCAACCTGGGCGGCGTCAACGTGGCGGTGGCCTTCGGCCTGAATCTTCGAGTGACCCTCTTCACCTTCGCGCTGATGGCCTTCGCCCTGGTGATCTTCAGCCTCCTGCCCGCCTGGCGCGTGAGTCGAATTGAAGTGTCCAGCGTGCTCAAGGAAGGCGCGAAGGGCAGCGCGGGACCGGGCCAGACCCGGCTGCGCAGCGCCCTCGTGGTCATCGAGGTGGCCCTCTCCATGATGCTGCTGGTGGGTGCGGGGTTGATGCTGCGCAGCCTCCAGAAGCTGAGCGGGCTCCAGCCCGGCTTCGAGACCCAGAACCTCCTGATGGTCCGCGTGAGCCCCATCCCCCTGAAATACCCGACCCCGGAGTCCCGGGCGGCCTTCGCCCGCCTGCTGCTGGAGCGAACCGCGGCCCTGCCCGGCGTACGCGCCACGACCCTCACGGATGCGCCTCCCCTACAGAACGGCGGCAGCGACCAGAGCTATGTCCTGGATGGCATCACGCCGCCAGAGAACGGCTACACCAACGCGCTCTACCACCGGGTGGCCCCCAACTACTTCGCCACCCTGGGCATTCCCATGCGCCAGGGCCGAACCTTCGAAGGCTTCGACGAGGTCGGCTGCGTCGTGAACGAGACCTTTGCCCGCAACCACTGGCCTTCCGGCGATGCCCTCGGCCGCATCGTTCGCCTGGGTGGTCGGAATGGAGTGCGCTATCCCATCGTGGGCATCGTGCCGGACACACAGCAGGAGGCCATCGGCGGGAAGGTCCGCACCCAGCTTTATGTGCCGTCCTCCCGACTGATGGTGGGTTCAAGCACCACCCTCTGTGTGCGCACCACCCTCACCCCCACCAGCGTGCTGCCGGCCCTGCGCCAGCTCCTGCGGGATCTGGATCCGGACCTGCCCTTGGCGGCGCCCCAGACCGGGGAAGAGACGCTGCGTAGCAGTCTGCGCCTGCCCACCACCCTGGGCATCCTCTTCGCGGCCTTCGGAGGCCTCGGCCTGCTGCTGGCGGCCTTCGGCCTCTATGGCCTGATGAGCTTCGTGGTCGGGCAGCGCACCAAGGAGATCGGCATCCGCATGGCCCTGGGTGGACGCCCCGGCACCGTGGTGGGCGATGTCACTCGGCATGGACTCCTGCTCACGGCACTCGGCATCGGCATCGGCGTCCTGGCATCCGTCGGCCTGGGCCAGATGCTGGCCAGCCAACTCTACGGCGTGGGCAGCGCCGACCCCCTGGCCATGGCGCTCAGCGCGCTGGTCCTCCTCACGGTGGCATTGGCGGCCACCCTGCTTCCCGCGCTGCGCGCCTCTCGGGTCGCACCGATGGTGGCCTTGCGGGACGAGTAAATCATCGATTCACAGGGAGTGCCGGCGGGCGATCCGTCGGCCTTCTGGTGTACGGTGGTAAGGACTAGCACGAGGTTGTTCTCCCATGGCCTACACCCGCCGCGAATCGTTCCTGCCCTTCTCCCGCCCCATGGTCGGACAGGAGGAGATCGACGAGATCATCGACTCCATCCACTCCGGCTGGATCACTACTGGGCCGAAGTCGGCGAAGTTCGAGCAGGAGCTCGCCGCCTACAACGGCATCCCCCACGTGATGGTGATGAACAGCGCCACCACGGCCCAGGAATTCACGATGCAGCTCCTGGACCT
>CAYQAS010000024.1:0-42375 GCA_964415525.1 uncultured Solibacteraceae bacterium | reverse complement strand
CAACCCCCGTATCGGACTTTCACCGACTAGTAAGCGCCCATGCTGGGCGCACAACAAAAATAAGACCTTGTTCGTAACGAACAAGGTCTTGCCTGCAATTTTTAAGCTGCCAACAGAACCGGGTTTCCCGTATTGACGATTCTGCTGTCCGGCTACTCCCCCTGTAGAGAGCAGTCTTATTATTAATTTGTAGTTTTATTATATAGCAGGATAAGCTAATATGTCAATCTGACAATATTTAGTGTTTCTGTTCAAATCTTCGCCAGCGACTGGTCCAGATCGGCAATGATATCCTGCACACTCTCGATCCCCACCGACAGACGGATCAGATCGGGCGTCACGCCGCAGGCAACTTGTTCCTCGGGCGACAGTTGCTGGTGCGTGGTGGAAGCCGGGTGAATCACCAGTGACTTGGCATCACCGATGTTGGCGAGCAGCGACAGCAGCTCCAACGAGTCGATAAACACTTTTCCCTCGTTCAGGCCGCCTTTGATGCCAAAACTGATGATGCCGCCGAACAACGCCCGATGATGATATTTTTTGGCCCGGTCGTGGCTGGCATGCGACGGTAGTCCCGGATAATTGACCCAGGCGACTTTCGGGTGCGCTTCCAGATATTCCGCCACCGTCTGGGCGTTTTCGCTATGCCGCTCCATCCGTAGGTGCAAGGTTTCCAGGCCCTGCAACAGCAGGAAGGAGTTAAACGGGCTGATCGCCGGTCCCAAATCGCGCAAGCCCTGTACCCGGGTTTTGATTATATATGCCTGGTTGCCAAGAGCTTCCCAGAAATTCACGCCGTGGTAGCTGGGGTCCGGTTCGGCCAGCTGTGGAAATTTGCCATTGTTCCAGGGGAACTTGCCGGAATCGACAATCACGCCGCCGATGGAAGTGCCATGGCCGCCGATGAATTTTGTCGCTGAGTGAATAACGATATCGGCGTCGAAATCGAATGGCCGGACCAAATATGGTGTGGGCATCGTATTGTCGATGACGAGAGGAATGCCGTTTTCATGGGCAATGGCGGCAACGGCGGCGATGTCCAGCGTATCCAGCCGGGGGTTGCCGACAGTTTCCGCATACACTGCTTTGGTTTTGGCGGTGATCGCTTTGCGGAAGTTTCCCGGATCGTTTGCGTCGACAAATACCACATTGATTCCCAACTGGGCAAAAGTATAATGCAGCAGGTTATATGTGCCGCCATACAGGCTGGAGGACGAAACAATTTCGTCGCCGCTACGAACCAAAGTCAATAACGCCAAGGTGATCGCCGACTGGCCGGAAGCCACCGCCAGTGCGCCCACACCGCCTTCGAGCGCGGCGACCCGCTGTTCGAACACATCTGTCGTTGGGTTCATGATCCGGGTATAGATGTTGCCGGATTCCTGCAAACCAAACAAGCGGGCTGCATGATCGGTGTCGTTGAAAACGTAGGATGAGGTCTGGTAGATGGGCACTGCACGCGAATTGGTGGTCGGATCCGGCGTTTGTCCGGCATGGATCGCCTGGGTTTCCGGCGCATATTGTTTTTTGTCTGTCATGGGTATGCCTCCTTTATAAGCTATACTGCCTCTTTGGTAAAATCAAACGGTGTCTCCTGATACACGTAGTAGTTCAACCAGTTGGTAAAAAACAAGTTGGCGGCGCTGCGCCAAATGACGACCGGGTCGCGGGTCGGATCATTTTCCGGATAATAGTTGATCGGTATCTGAATCGGCAATCCCTGCGAAACATCGCGGTCATATTCGGCCTTTAGAGTCAATGGATCGTACTCCAGATGGCCGGTGATGAAGAAGTTGCGCCGGGTCTCATCCGCCACCGCATAGACGCCGGATTCTTCAGACTCCGAGAGTATGGTAAGCTGCGGATGCTGTTCAATATCGGCATGCCGTAGTTCCGTATGACGTGAGTGCGGTACAAAAAAGGTATCGTCAAAACCGCGAAACAGTTTTTCCTGCGTATCGGAACTCAGTTTGTGAGGAAACACGCCAAACATCTTCTGCGGCAATGTGTATTTGGGAATCCCATAATGGTAATACAATCCAGCCTGCGCACCCCAACAAATATGCAAAGTCGAAAACACATGAGTCTTGGTCCATTCCATAATTTCACACAGCTCCGGCCAATAAGCGACTTGTTCAAACGGAATCTGCTCAATCGGCGCGCCGGTGATAATCATCCCATCGTATTTGTTGTGTTTCACTTCGTCAAAGGTCGCATAGAATTTAAACAGATGCTCCTGAGAGGTGTTAACCGGCGCATAGGTCGCTGTGTAAAGAAAATCGACCTCGACCTGCAGCGGCGAGTTTCCCAGCAGTCTCAGCAATTGCGTCTCGGTCACGATCTTGGTCGGCATCAGATTAAGCAGTAGTATCCTTAGCGGGCGAATATCCTGAGAATAGGCCCGCCCTTCCTTCATCACAAAAACATTTTCATTCTCCAAGATACTAGTTGCTGGCAGATCATCGGGAATTTTGATTGGCATGTTAATCCCTCCAATTTTGTCCTGTGAAACAGAAAAACCTCTGACCCAAAGGGACAGAGGCTAAACCAACGCTTCCGTTCCCTCATCTTTCAGGATTGCTCCTGCAGGATTTGGCACCACTGCATTTCTGCCGGTTGCCGGGCGTCATCGGGCCAGTCCCTCAGCCACTCTAGATAAGAGGTATACTATTCAATTTTGTTATTCCGATTATAATGCTCAGATATCGAGATTGTCAAGACGCTTTTAAATAGTTGCATGTTGCAATTAATTGTCGTATGATTAATTCAGCGAGATTAAGCAGGAGGAATATTTGTGGTGATGAAACCGTCCGATGACGCGGCAACCTTGCGGGAACTGCTGCGAGTATTGGTCCGCAAACTGGGAATCCTGGATCGCAGCGAAGCGTCCTGCTGTGAAATGACCCTCAGTCAATGCCACACCCTGATTGAAATCGGTCGCGCCGGCGCGTTATCGGTGAATCAGCTTTCAGATCGTTTGGGGTTGGACAAAAGCACAGTCAGCCGCTCGGCCGACAAGCTTGTTCTGGATGGGTTGCTGCTGCGCGAAGAATCAGCAGCTGATCGTCGCTATGTCAGTTTAAAGTTGAGCAGCCAAGGAATTGCAGCATATAACAACCTGGAACAGCGCATGACAACTTATTTTGACTCTGTCATGTCGGAAATCGAACCGGCCGAGCGGGAAATTGTGCTCAAAGGCCTGCATGCATTAACGAGGGCACTGAAATCCAACAAATGTTGTTAGAATAATTTTCGAAGGAGGCATTTTTCATGAATACGCTGAACAACGATGAAATCCGCGAAAAGGTCCGCCAACGCTACGCAAGCGCGATCACTTTAAAAAACGGCTGCTGCGATCCGGGCAATTCCTGCTGCGGCGCTGGTCCCAGCAAAGCGACCCAGGCCATCACCGGCGATCTTTACGCAACAGATGACGCTGCCGGAATCTCCCAGGAACTGATCGAGGCTTCGTTTGGTTGCGGCAACCCTACCGCCCTTTGCCCGCTGAATCCTGGCGAAGTGGTTCTCGACCTCGGCAGCGGCGCCGGGTTGGATGTGATTTTGTCGGCGCGCCGCGTAGGCCCGACCGGCAAAGCCTTCGGCCTTGATATGACCGATGAAATGCTGGCTACCGCCAATGCCAACAAAGCAAAACTCGGCGTCGCAAACGCCGAGTTCCTAAAAGGACATATTGAGGAGATTCCACTGCCGGACAACAGTGTAGATGTCGTGATTTCCAACTGCGTGATCAATTTATCCGCCGACAAAGACGCCGTATTTCGCGAAATCTACCGTGTGCTCAAACCAGGCGGGCGTATGGCAGTGTCCGACGTTGTGCTGTTAAAACCACTGCCCGAATCGGTGCAACAGAATCTGGCCGCCTGGACCGGTTGTATCGCAGGCGCATTGAGCCTGGACGAATACAAAAACAAACTGACAGTTGCAAACTTTGCCGACCTCGATGTGGAGATCATCCGCATCTATGAACCCGATGCTTTTGGCTTTGATCCGGCCGAAACCAAGGACGCGATCGGCAGTGCATTCATCCGGGCGAAAAAAAAGCAGTAATCTTCGACCTACACAGAAGACAGACACCTTGCACATACTACAAGAAAAGGCTCTTCGCCAAGGAAGAGCCTTTTCTGCTGTGGCTGTAAGTTAGAGTTCGGTACTGTGGCTGTCGTATTTATTTTCCTGGCGTAGCTGCAGGCGGGTTCCCCTGCGGGCCATTGGGCATCATCGGATTCATTGGCCCCTGCGGCATATTGTGGTTACCGTGGCCGCCATTCATCTGACCGCCATTCATCATCTGATCCATGTTTTTCTTCATCAGATCGGCTTGTTCTTGCGTCATGGAGCCGCTTTTTACATGGGAATCCAGCATTTGCTGTCTGAACGCCGGGTCAGAACAGGGCATGCTATTGCCGGCCGGCGCCGCCATCGCTACGGCTGCCACGCCCAGAACCCCCAGGATCACGGCCACCGCTAAAATCGAACTCGTTTTCTTATTGAACATTGTTGTTTGCCTCCTTATCGCTTATGTGGTTTATGGTCAAATCATATCAATGAATTGTGAAGATCCTGTGAAGAAGTTGTGAAGTTCTGATGCTGTTTTGTCATTAGAAAACCCGGCTTTCGCCGAGCTTCTGGCGACAGTGAAGGCCGTGGTTGCGCTTATGTCGATAAGATATAATTTTAAAATTTCTTATCGACTAAAGAAAACCCTCAGCGGATTCTATGTAGAAACCGCCAAGGGCTTTTGCATTTGATTGGACACTATGGCAATTACGTCGAATTCGGAGAGCTTATTTTCCAATCATCATTTTGTTTTTCATCATTGAGTTTTTGTTGTCTGTCATCATCGTCATCATTTGCTCTTTGGTCATGATTGACATCATCTTATCCATCATTGACGACATCTGATCGGGAGTCATGGTCATCATCACCTTATCCATCGCCATCATCATTTGGTCCTTGTTCATCGTCGCCCATTGATCCATTGTTCCCAGCGCCATCATCTTATCCATTGTCATTTTATCATTCATCATGGTTTCCATCATCATTTTCATCTGGTCCGCATTCATCATCGACATCATCTTATCCATTGTCTCTTTATTCATCATCATGGTCATCTGGGTTTTGCACATCGCAGTCATTTCCTCCGGGGTCATGGCAGCCATCTGTTCTTTGGTCATCATTGTCATATCAGACATTGTTTTTCCGTCGCCCATCATCATGCCCGGGGCCGCAAAGACCATTCCTACGCTTGTAACCATCATCAGACAAACAAGACTAACCACGCTAAAACGTCTTACCATAATTAAGCACCTCTTCCTTTTTTCATCTTTGATCACTCGAGTACTTGCGTTATGCGGTCAAGAACACCCATAGACAGACATTCATCGTCTCATCAGTCGACTAATCAGATATACCCCGCCTATGATGGCCAGCCCCCAAAAAAGCAGCATGGGAATTCCCCCGCCAAACCAGCCGTCATTCATCATTCCATACCCTTGTCCCACCATCAACACCTCTTCTCATCTCATCTTTGCTCTGGCAGTAATAGTCTTAAGGTTGTTCTATTCATATTTAGCGACTCGTCGCCGCGCCCTTCAACTTGTCAACTTAAATGTGCAGCATCCAAGGCCGCCGCCAGGTCAGCTTCGACTTCCTCCGCCACCTTGTGCAAGCCTTCATCCCCCAACAACCCAATCAGCACGGTTGGTCTGGGCATCCCGATTTTTGTTATCCCACCTTCAACATACACAACGATTTTGCAAGGCAGAAAATATCCGGCGCGAACGTTGGCTTCCAATGCTCCTTTGGCCCGAAGCGGGTTGCACACTTCGAGAATGCGCAAGGGTCCTGCATATTCAACGCCCTTTTCCTTCAGCTTTGCAGGGACATCCAATTCCCAAAGCACGCCGAAATTCCGTTCGACCAATGCTTTTTTCAGATCATCAACCGCTTGATCAAATCCATTGTTGGTGGCAACAGTGTAATCAAACATTGGTTCTCCTCCCCTATAAAAGATTGGACTTCATTTTATCGAATTCTTCGTGGCTGATTTCACCGCGTGCATACCGTTGTTTCAAAATTTCCAGCGCCGTATTTTCTGTCGTCTGAATAGCTGTCCTTGATTGTTTCATCAGCATACGGACCAGAAAAAAACCGCCGACGATAATAGCTACGACAAAAAACAGCATGAAAATTCCTCCGCCGAACCAACCGTCCATCATTCCATAGCCACGTCCATATCCCATGATTGTCATCCCCTTTTCACGGATATCTTTTTCGCTTTTGTCTTTTACTGCTTTGGCTCCAGTGTCATATGGCACTTTGGACAGTTGCCCGGGTTTTCCTGTTGCACCTCGGGATGCATCGGGCATGTGTACACAACCTTCTTCGCGGAATCGTTTTTGTTATCCATGATTTTTCTCCTTTCATCTTTGAATTCAAGCGTGACCGAGCGCAACCGCAAGGCATTGCCGATAACCGAAACCGAGCTCAGACTCATCGCGGCGCCGGCGATGATCGGGCTGAGCAGCAAGCCGAAGAACGGGTAAAGAACTCCCGCTGCAACAGGAACCCCCAGCGCGTTATAGATAAAAGCAAAGAACAGATTCTGCCGAATGTTCCCCATGGTTGCGCGACTCAGACGGATGGCCTTGGCAATGCGGCGGAGATCCCCTTTCACGAGAGTGATGCCGGCGCTTTGCATAGCTACGTCGGTGCCGGTCCCCATGGCAATACCGACTTCCGCTTCGCTGAGGGCAGGTGCATCATTGATGCCGTCACCCGCCATCGCAACATGTTTGCCTTCCATGCGCAGCTTCTTGACATGGGCGACTTTTCCGGCGGGTTCGATCTCGGCCTCCACCTCATCTATGCCAAGTTGTTTGGCCACCACTGCGGCAGTACGGCGGTTGTCGCCCGTGAGCATGACAATTTTCAGCCCCAGAGCGTGGAGGTCTCGGATGGCTTCGGCTGTGGTGTCTTTGACCGGGTCCGCGACAGCCAAAATTCCTGCCGGCTTACCATCGATGGCGACAAACATCGCAGTCTTGCCCTCTTCCTGAAGTTTCACCGCCGAGGCTTCAAGCGGCTCCAGGCCAGGAATATTTTCCATTCGCAGGAAAGTCGGTTTACCGATCATCACCACCTGATCAACCACGGTTCCAAAAACACCGCCGCCTGTCACCGAACGAAAGTCCTTCACTGACTCAAAAACACTGCCCCGCTCCTTCGCTCCCTGCACTATCGCAGCGGCGAGGGGATGCTCGCTGTTTTGCTCCAATGAAGCAGTGAGACTAAGGAACGCCTTGGCATCGAAACCGTCGGCGGCCAGAACATCCATGAGCCGCGGTTTACCCTCGGTTAGAGTTCCCGTCTTGTCCACGACGAGGGTATCGACTTTCTCCAACAGTTCGAGCGCCTCGGCGTTTTTCACGAGTACACCTTCCTGCGCGCCGCGTCCGACGCCGATCATGATGGACATGGGTGTGGCCAACCCGAGAGCGCACGGGCAGGCGATAATGAGGACTGCGACAGCATTGACTACTGCATAGGCAAGCTTTGGCTCCGGCCCAATCCACATCCAGATGATGAACGTGACCACCGACACAAGTAGCACCGCCGGCACAAAGATTCCCGCAACCTTGTCGGCAAGACCTTGAATCGGTGCTCTACTGCGCTGGGCCTCCGCGACCATGTTTACGATCTGTCCGAGCAGCGTATCACTGCCGACCCGCTCGGCGCGCATGACAAAACTGCCTGGTCCATTGACCGTACCGCCGGTCACCTTGTCGCCAACGGTTTTTTCCACCGGAATCGGTTCGCCGGTGATCATGGACTCTTCCACACTGGAGTGACCTTCGACCACCGAGCCGTCAACCGGTACCTTGTCACCCGGAACCACGCGGAGCAGGTCGCCTGCTTTCACATGTTCGAGCAGAATTTCATGATCTCCCCCCGCCTCTACCAGTCGGGCTGTCGGCGGTGCCAGGTTAAGCAATGCCCGGATGGCGCTGCCTGTGCGGCTGCGGGCGCGAAGTTCGAGCACCTGCCCGAGAAGCACCAACACAACGATCACCGCAGCCGCCTCAAAATAAATATCGACCTTGCCCTCGTGCTGCATTGTGTGCGGAAACAGACCGGGCATTAGCATCGCAATGACACTGAAGATAAAAGCTGCACCCACCCCCATGGCAATCAGGGTAAACATGTTCAAGTTGCGCGATACAACCGAGTTCCAGCCGCGCACGAAGAACGGCCAGCCGGCCCACCAGACCACCGGCGTGGCAAGTGCAAACTGCAGCCAGCGAGAAGCGTGACTGTCCGCCCAAGTCTGCCTGCCCAGTGCCGGGACCACATGAACCATCGCTAGAACAAACACCGGCAAAGTCAACGCGGCGCCGATCCAAAAGCGCTTCGTCATGTCGAGAAGCTCAAGGTTCTCCTCTTCATCCGAGCCTGCTTTCGCCGTTTTCAATTCCAGCGACATACCACACTTGGGGCAATTGCCGGGATGGTCCTGGCGAACTTCCGGATGCATCGGGCAAGTATATATATTTTCACCTGGCGCAGGCACGACAGTTGCCACCATAGCTAACTTCCCCTTTCAATCAGGGCCAGTAACGCGATAAATCGTCAATAGGTCGGGGATAAACAGGCTGTAGCCCGGAAGTAAATTCGACTAAGACTCAAGTGCGTTAAACGTCATCTGAATAAGTCTCCATTTATAAGATTATGCTAATGTAAAGGGCAAGACTATAGAACGACGGAACAAATTTTCGTTAATAAACGGGGCTATTTTTGGACCAGATAAACGTACGCACCGTAAAATTTATTATCTGTTATCGGAATTTTTTCTACGCTGCTTTTTGCAGGGTTTTGTCTTTTTTTTTGACGAAGATTCATAGATAAGCCAAAATCCATTACTTCTACACAGTTCCTTCACAGCTTCTACACATTGTTTAGCTACAATCAAATCAAAGCTAAGCAAACCGTTGAACCGAAAAATAAAATCGAAAAGAGGACATCTGATGAACAAAAAATTTACCCGCGTATTCCTGGCCGCACTGCTGGCCCTGTCCGTCACCACAGCTGTACTGCTGCCCACCGTTACTTCGGTATATGCTGCAACCGACCCGGCATCGCCCACCCCGCCCGTTAACCCTAACCAACCGCAAACGCCCACGCTGCCCCCCACTGACCCGCCCAAAGACAAAACCGATCCCCACTCCGGTCATCACTGATCACCGGAGTGTTTTAAAGGCAGCTTTTCCCCTCGGGAAAAACTGCCTTTTTATCCCCACTTATCATACGGAGGACATAATTATGTGGCTACTACTTTTCATCCAGCTTCTCATTGTTGGCTTTCTAATTCGACATAAAACTCCCGCACAAACGAATAACCGGCTAATAATCGCGACTATTGCCGACATCAACGACTCGTACTTTGTCCAGAGATTTTATGGCGCCAAGCGGATCAGGGAATTATCAGAACATTCCGCCCCTTTTGCTATTTTATGCTACAATGAGTGCAAGAAACGCTTGCTGCAAAGGAGGGGTAACCATGTTACTGCGATGGACGCAAATAGTCGTAGCTTCACTGTTTTTTGGGTTTGCACCGGTTCAGGCGGCGAGTATCTCGCTGGATTTGCAGGAAACCACTTGGGAACTCAAACCTGGGTTATCGACAAAAGTTTGGACTTACAACGGAACGGTCCCCGGCTTGCCGATTATTGTAACGGAAGGCGAACGGGTCAACATTACCGGCGTGAACCGACTGCCGGTAACGACCAATATCCACTGGCATGGTCTCCTGGTCCCCAATGATCAGGACGGGCCCAGCCGGATCATCGCCCCCGGCGATTCGTTCCAGTATGAATTCACAGCAACCGAAGCTGGCACCTACTGGTATCATTCACATTTCCGGCCGGTGCTCACGCAGGTCGATATGGGACTATATGCGCCGTTTATCGTAAAAACGGCCACTGACAGCCAATATAGCGGCGACCATGTATTGGTTCTCGACGATTGGTATCTGGATGCCAGCGGCAACCGACTGGCAGGCACCGCACGCGGCGACATGGAACGCTACGGAAATATCGAAACCGTGAACGGCAAAACAGGTTCGGCAATCGCGCCTCTGGTGTTTCAAGCCGGGGAGTTGCATAAAATCCGCTTGATAAACGCCTCCACTGCGGCTGTACATACCTTACGCATCAGTGGTCATCGCTTCCGCGTCACCCACACCGATGGACACGCGCTGGTCGATGATTTTCTAACAGATACTGTGACGTTGTCGCCGGGAGAACGGCTGGATGCCGAGGTGGCTGCTGCCGGCGAATTCGGCAAAAACTATGCGATTCAGAGCAATCGCAGCGAACTCGGCATACTGGTTCCAATTCTTTATAAACAAGGGCAGTCGGATATCGTGAGCTCGCCGTTTCAACGCGCAAAGGCCCGGCCATTTGCCGGAATCGACGCGAAGAAACCGGACTTTGTGCTGGAACTGAATTCTTCAATGAATATGGGTGGTATGATGGGAGGTCATCAGGGGCACGGACCGTCAACCCCCGCTGCACCTGCCGGCATGATGCGCTGGACCATCAATGGCAAGTCATATCCGGACACTGCTCCATTACCGGTCAGTGTCGGGCAAGTCGTCAAAGTCCGGTTCTGGAACAAAGACACCATGGGAATGCACCGGATGGACCATCCGATGCACATCCATGGCGCCTATTTTCAAGTCGTTTCTTTAAACGGGCAACGCCCGCCACGTGAAATGTGGAAAGATACGGTGAACGTACCGGCCGGCCAATATGTCGACGTAGCCTTTGTCATGAAAAACGCCGGCGACTGGATGCTGCACTGCCACATCCTGGACCATGAAGATGGCGGCATGATGACGATGGTCATCACAAAATAGAAGACTTGGTCTAAGCGACGCACAAAAGCCCTCTCAGCGCGAGAGGGCTTTCCTGTACAAGAGTCGAAATAAATCATTACAACTTTAAAACAGTCGAGGTGAGTTTTATGCCGCAACATTCGGTCCTGCTGGTCGATGACGATCCGAAAATCGCCAAATTACTGCGCAGTTATTTTGAAAAGGAAGACTTCTCGGTACTGACGGCCCATGATGGCACGACAGCCCTCCAGCTATACCGCGAAAAAAAACCGGACATTCTGGTGCTGGACCTGATGTTGCCAGGTGTAAGCGGCCTTGATATCTGTCGCCAGATCCGCAAAGACAACGACACTCCGATTTTGATGCTGACGGCCCGCGACGAAGAAACCGACCGCCTGATCGGGCTGGAACTCGGCGCCGACGACTATGTGTCGAAGCCGTTCAGTCCGCGGGAAGTCGTGGCCCGTGTAAAAGCGATTCTGCGGCGCACCCGCAAAACAACGGAAAAAACCGAACCGTTCAGGGTCGGCAAATTCACCGTCGATACCGCCGGTTATTCGGTCAGCGCCGACGGAGTCACACTCGACCTGACCCCGACCGAATACAAGATTTTCGAACTGCTCGCCAGCCGGCCCGGTCAGGTATTCACCCGGTTTCAAATGGTGGAGCAGGTGCAGGGCGTTGCCTTTGAAGGCTATGAACGCACGATTGACGCCCATGTGAAAAACCTGCGGCGTAAAATCGACGACAACCCGAAGGACCCCCGCATCATCCAGACCGTATACGGCGTCGGCTATAAGTTTTCCGGTGATGCCCATGCATAGCATTACAGCGCGGATCACCGGCCTGATGTTTCTCTCGATCTTGCTGACCGTGGTCGTGCTGCTGTATCTGGCCAACCACCAGATGGACCTGCATTTTGGCAACTATCTGGCTGCCCAGCACAGCGGCATGGGCATGATG
The DNA here is from genome assembly GCA_964415525.1 of uncultured Solibacteraceae bacterium. Taxonomy (GTDB): domain Bacteria; phylum Acidobacteriota; class Holophagae; order Holophagales; family Holophagaceae; genus CAZPUI01. The sequence goes on along the minus strand of CAYQAS010000024.1, from coordinate 30,497 downwards.
TCGATGATGGGATCAGCCGAACAGGATTTTTTGGATAACATCCACCGCTCCCTCTACTGGGTCGGCGGCTTCATTTTACTCATCGGCCTGTTGGCCAGCTACCTGCTCGCCCGCAGCATCACCGTCCCGATCCGCAAACTGGCTGAAGCCCTGGCTGCCGTGGAGATGGGGAAATACGGCCAAACTGTCAGCATCGACACGCGCAGCGAAGTTGGCAAACTGGCCGGTGTTTTTAACCGAATGTCGTGCTCACTGCAGGAACAGGTTTCGCTGCGACGGCGGCTACTCGCTGATGTCGCGCACGAACTGCGGACGCCGCTCACGGTTATTCAGGGCAATTTGGAAGGCATGTTGGAAGGCGTTGTCGACAAGAACGACGAAACACTGAATTCACTGCGGGAAGAAACCGAGTATCTGAGCCGGATTGTCACCGATCTGCGCGACCTGTCGCTGGCCGAAGCCGGCCAGCTACGCCTGGAAAAAACCGCAACGGACGTCAATCTATTGGTTCACCGGGCTATCAGCATGCTGGAACCGCTGGCATTTGAGCGGAATGTATCCCTGAAGGAGGAAGTCACGCCGGTCCCCACTCTGCTACTGGACGCACGCCGCATCAGCCAGGTATTGTACAACCTGCTGACCAATGCGATTCGCTACACGCCGGAAAATGGCGAAGTCCGCATCAGCAGTCAAACTGTTTCACACAGCCATAAGAACTGGGTGAAAATCACGATCCATGACAATGGTTGCGGCATTGCCGCCGCAGATTTGCCCTACATTTTCGAACATTTTTACCGCGCAGACAAAGCCCGTGATAAAAAAAGCGGCGGGTCCGGTATCGGACTCGCCATCGTAAAGCAATTAATCGAAATCCATGGTGGTTTTGTCGAAGTTCAAAGTGAAATAGGTCAAGGCAGTCAGTTTTCAGTTTATCTGCCGATACAGCAGTAAAAAAGCACTTAGTCGGGGAATGGCAGCCCCTGTCCCGCTTCTTCGTGAGCCACGCCGTCACGCAGCCGGTATAGTCGTTTGAAACGGGGAATGATAATATCGTCGTGTGTCACGACCATGATCGCGGTGTTGAATTGTTGTGCCAACTTTGCCAACAACTTCATCACGATCAGCGAGCGCTCACTGTCCAGCGGCGCAGTCGGTTCGTCGGCCAGAATGAACGGCGGTTGGTTAGCCATCGCCCGGGCAATCGCCACCCGTTGCTGTTCGCCGCCCGATAGCTGCGATGGTTTGGCGTGGGCGCGGTGCTCGACTTCCAGTGTGGTCAGCAATTCCATGGCCCGGTTGCGGGAAAATTCATTGGTTTTGCCGGCCAGCATCGGCAACAGCGCCACATTGTCCAGCACGCTGAGAAATGGAATCAGATAAGCGGCCTGAAATACGAAACCGATCTTATCGCGTCGCAAAGCGCGGATGTCGTCAATCTTCCAGCCATCATCAAAGATCGTCTCACCGTTTAGATCAATGCGGCCTGCTGTTGGATCGATCACCGCCCCCAGGCACTGAAGCAGCGTCGTTTTGCCCGATCCGCTGGGGCCAAGCAAGCCGACGACTTCACCGGGATTGACGTAGAGGGAAACATTCTTGATCGCCCGTACTTCAGTCGAACCCGAACCGTAAGTTTTGACCAGGTTGGTCATGCGAATCGCTTCCATGCTAACCCCCGATCGCCGCGGCCGGCTGGACTTTCAGCGCAGCGCGGATCGCCACCATGCTGGCCAGTGAACAGATCAACAGGATAATGAAAAAGGCGACCACACTGTCAAATGCCAACAACTCAACCCGTTTGGGAAACAGCGGCGCCAACATCGCCGCCGTCGCCTTGCCGACAAAAAAGCCGATAACGCCGAGCCCCCAGGCCTGTTGCAGGATCATCGCGATGATGGTCCTGTTTTTTGCGCCAATCAACTTTAGCACGGCAATCTCGCGGATTTTCCCCATAGTCATATTGTAGATGATCAGGGCAATGATGGCGGTGCTGACAATCGCCAGAATCACCATGAACATACCCAGTTGCCGCAGTGCATTGATGATCACTCTCTCCTGCAGGATTTGCTGCATCTGCGCATAGGTGTACACTTCGAAATGCTTCCAGCGCCGGATTGTCTCGGCCACCGTATCCGGATCAAACCCCGGCGTCAACCGGACCAGCACAGCATTGACCTTGTGGTTGGATTGCTGCGACTCAGTGACCGCCTGCAGCAGACCGGGTGTACCGGGCCGATTTAATTTGGGATTGGCGCTTAAACGGTTGCGTTCGTTGTAAATCGTGGTGTTGTCCTTTTGAAACTGGATATCCTGTGCGTCCTGCATCGTAACGAAAACGACCGGATCGCCGCCTGATGACACCATACCGCTGGTCAGTCCGACCACTGTGAGTTCGGTGCGGCGAATGCCGATTCGGTCACCGATCCGAAAACCGGTTTTACTGTCGGCAATCGCTTCATAACGGGCTTTTACAATCGGCCGTCCGGCGATCAGATAAGGCGGTTCGCCCGGTTTGCCCAGCTCGAACCCCGCCACCTGCGCCCGCACATCTTTGTTCGCATGGCGGACCTGTACGGTCAGATAAGCCACGTTGCTCGCTTCGGCCACACCCGGCAGGCCGGCGATATTGCGCGCAACATCATCATATAATGTTGAAGCTTCGGCATACGGTCCCATGGTGTCGTCCTGCACGACCCACAAGTCAGCATGGGTGCCGCGGATCAAAGCGACTGCGTCATCCATCATGCCGCGCACCAAACCGGTCATCGTCAACGTTACGCCGATTAGCAGCCCCAGTCCGGCAGCAGTCAGCACATAACGAACCCAGCTGTGGGAAATCTCCCGAAACGCCAGATTGATCATGGCTGCTTCACAGCCCGGACTTTCATCCCGTCACTCAGCAATTGCTGGCTATAGACAACAACATGATCCTGAAGACTAATTCCTGTTAGAATCTGAACTTTTCCGTCGAGCGACTGCGCGCCGATTTCCACCGGCTGAAACCGCAACGAGTTGCCTTCAAGCAACCAGACACCATTCTGCTTGCCCTGTTTTTTGACGGCAGCTGCCGGTACGACCAGCGCATTGGCAACCGGCGGGAAATCAATTGTGACTTCGGCCAGTTCGCCTAGCGGCAAAACACCGGGCGCTTCATTGAACGCCACATTGACGAACCGTTCTTCGGTCACACTGTCGGCCTGGACTTCCAGCCGGACGACCTTACCAGCCAGCTGCCTGTCCGGGCGCGACCGCAGGACGATCATCGCCGGCTGTCCGACAGCAATTCCCTGAAACCGTCCTTGATCGATGCGGGTGCGAATCCACAGCGTGGCCGGATCGATCAGACGAAACACCGACTGCCCGGCAACCACAGTGGCGCCTGGTTCGGCGTCGCGCGATACGACCAGTCCATCGACCGGGCTGACCAGTTGCAGGTTGTTGCGTTGACTGATGAGAGCGGCATAGTCGGCATTGGCGCGGGCGACTTCACCGCGGGCCGCCTCCATTGCCGCCTGGGCTGATTCATGGGCGGACTGCGCCGCATTGGCTTCGTTGTTTTTGACATCGACAATTTCCCGACTGAGTGCGTCCGCTTTAAACAGTGCATTATAACGTTCCGCACTGGTCCGGGCCAGAGTGCGCCGGCTCGCCGTATCACGCACCAGTGCTTCCGCCGCCAGCAGTGAACTCTGCGCTTTGGACACCGAGGCCACCGCCCCGGTAACTTTTTGTTCCATATCGACCGGGTCCATCTCGCCCAGCACTTTGCCTGCCGCCACCTTGTCGCCCTGGTCGGCAAACACTTTGAAAACCCGGCCTGCCTGCGTCGGCCCGATCGCATAGGTCAACCGGGCATCCACGGTACCAATACCGAAAACACCGGCCTTGAATGACTGTTGCTGCACAGCCGTCACCGTAACTTTCGGCGGTCCCAGCGGGCCTTTGCTGTACAGCAGCCAGCCGACCGGTATCAGTGCAACCATAAGAAGAATAATGATTTTACGTTTGGGCCATTGTTTCAGCCAGGTCAGCGGCATGGTGATCCCACCTTCTTATTTGCTGCTCTGATTTTATCGCATCACGAGTGAATAATTGTGTCAATTTTGTAACAGAACTGGTAACAATCTTAATCCGGTTTAAAGTTTTTCAGTCGCAGTGCATTGAGCACTACCGAAACCGAACTGAAGGCCATCGCTGCCCCCGCCACCACCGGCGACAGATACCCCGCCGCCGCGACCGGAATCCCCACCGAATTGTAAAATAGCGCCCAAAACAGATTTTGCTTGATATTGCGCATCGTGGCCCGGCTTAGCTGGATCGCCGTCACCAGCCCGTTCAGATCGCCGCGCATCAGCGTGATGTCGGCCGCCTCAATCGCCACGTCGGTACCGGTGCCAATCGCAAAACCGACATCGGCGGTGGCCAGCGCTGGTGCGTCGTTGATCCCGTCACCGACCATGGCGACGATCTTGCCTGCTTTTTTCAGCGACGCGACTTTTTCCGCCTTGTGCTGGGGCAGTACCTCGGCCATGACATTGGTGATGCCGATACCGGCCGCAATAGCCTGCGCCGCCCGTTGGTTGTCACCGGTAATCATCCAGACTTCAATACCCATTGCCTGCAGCAGCGCTACCGCCCCGGCCGAATTTTCCTTGACCGTGTCAGCCACGGCGAGCAAGCCGGCCAGCGCTGAGTCCACCGCCAGGAACATGACTGTTTTCCCCTGTTGTTCTAGTGCCTCCACTGCGCCAACGAAGGGTTCGATTTCGATCCCGCTGTCGCGCATCAGCCGACGGGTGCCGACCAAAACCGGCCGGCTGGCAAATTCCGCTTTGATGCCCTGGCCGGGAATCGCCAGAAAACTGGCTGGTTCGGTCAGCGTCATGCCCTGCTCCTGACCGTATTTCACTATCGCCTGCGCCAACGGGTGTTCCGAGTTTTTTTCCACGCTCGCCGCAATTCGTAGGATTTCGTCAGCCGACAGATCTGCCAGCGGCACGATATCGGTAACCTCCGGCTTGCCTTTAGTGATGGTGCCGGTCTTGTCCAGCACGATCGTGTTAAGTTTGTAGGCATTCTCCAGGTGTTCGGCGCTTTTGATCAGAATCCCGTACTCAGCGCCTTTGCCGGTACCGACCATGATCGAGGTCGGTGTAGCCAGGCCGAGCGCGCATGGGCAGGCAATCACCATTACGGCGGTGAAGTTCACCAGAGCCCGCGAAAAATTGCCGGGGTCAACGACGAAATACCAGGCGGCGAAGGTAATCAGCGCCAGACTGACCACCGCCGGCACAAAATAGCCGGAGACGATATCGGCGAACCGCTGGATCGGCGCCTTGGATCCCTGCGCCGCTTCGACGATACGGACGATCTGGGCCAGCGCAGTGTCTTTACCGATTTTGGTCGCCGTGAACTTGAAGGCGCCGAGCTTGTTGATCGTGGCGCCGACGACCGGGTCGCCGGCCTGCTTGTCTACCGGGATGCTCTCGCCGGTTAGCATCGATTCGTCCAGTGTAGAGGTTCCTTCGAGGATGACGCCGTCCACCGGCACTTTTTCACCTGGCCTCACTACGATGACGTCGTTTAAAGCGACATCATCAATTGGCAGTTCCAGTTCTACTCCGTCGCGAATGACCCGCGCCGTTTTCGGCTGCAGGCCCATCAATGCCTTAATTGCTTCTGAGGTTCGACCCTTGGCGTTGGCTTCAAGAAATTTGCCGAAAATGATCAATGTGATCAAAATCGCCGAGGTTTCAAAATACAAATGCGGGTCGCCGGTCAACATGTTGGCGATACTAAAGAAGTAGGCAGCCGAAGTCCCCATCGCCACCAGTACGTCCATATTGGCGCTGCCATTGCGCAGGGCCGCAAAAGCACCGCGGTAAAACGGCCAACCGGCGATGAACTGCACCGGCGTCGCCAATACCAGCTGCACGGTTGCGTCCATAAAGAACTTGCCGACACTTGTCATAATCCCTAACGAATGCAGCAGCATCGCCAGCAGTAGCGGCAAGGAAAGCAGTGCGGACAGCAGTAGTCGCAGCCGTTGGCCGCGAATTTCGGCCTCTCTCGCCAGCTTCTCCCGGTCGACATCGCGCCGGTTCGAAGTATTGTGTGCTTCAAAGCCCAACTTTTTTACTTTGTCCTGGATTTCGCCAATAGTCAGATCAGCGCCGTTGTATTCGACAGTCGCTGTTTCTGTCGCCAGATTCACCACCGCATTGGCCACCGCCGGTAATTTGATCAGGGTTTTTTCGATCCGGGACGAACAGGCGGCGCAACTCATGCCGGTGATCTTGAGTTCGACCTTGTCCAGTATCAGCCGAAAGCCGAGTTGTTCAATTTTCGCAGCAAACTCTTTCAGGCCGACTTGCGCCGGCTCATAGCTGACTATTGCTTTTTCCGAAGCAAAATTGACTGCTGCGCTGGCCACGCCGGGCAGTTTTGCCAATCCTTTTTCAATTCGCGCAGCACAGGCGGCACAGGACATGCCGGAAATTTTCAGGCTTGTCGATTGCATAATGATCACGATCCCTTATTTATTAAATTGCTTCAATACGTTCATCAGTTCGTCGATGCTCTGGTCGCCCCTGTCCTGTTTGACCGCCGCGACGATGCAACTTTTGGCATGGCTCTCGATAATCATCAACGCGACCTTGTTCAGCGCGGCCCGCGCCGCGACGATCTGCTGCAGGATGTCCACGCAATAGCGTCCGTCATCCAGCATTTTATCAATGCCATTAATCTGGCCGGCGACTTTTTTTAGCCGATGGCGCAGTTCGGTTTTCTCTTTATTTACGATCACAGTTTACCCCTCCAGCGGACTCTTTATACTATACCCCCGTAGGGTATATTTTGAGTATATGCCAATATAATCTGACAGTCAATATACTCTCCCAATAAAAAGAACCCCGGCGCAATGCCAAGGTTCTTTGCTGAAGAATACTTTTTACTCAGCGCCTATCGACGGGCCCCTGCCTCTTTTGAATTGATTTATCGTGATACTGACCGCCGTAGCATCATCTTTGGTCTTTGTTTTCATCTCTGTTTCATTAAATAGCTGGCAAACGTTCTCTGCCCGCATTTCTCCCCACAGTTTTTCGACATCAAAGATATCAGTAATCCCATCAGTCAGGAAGCAAATAGAGTCAGCGGCTTGCACAGGTAACCGTCGAAGCTCGTACTCCTCGTCTTCATTGATCCCCAGGTAAAGGCCTGGCACCTCAATCCGCTCCGCATTGAACAGGAATTGGCTGATACCGGCCGCCGCAAAACGCAGTTCTGCCTGTATAAAATCAAGTTCAAAACCGATAGCCGCAACAAATGTACTCTCGTCGACATAACGCGGTATCCGCCGGTTCAGCCAGGCCAACTGTCCCGACAAATCAAGGGTTTGAGGTAAATCCATCAGTTCGCGCAGCAAGACATTGACCGCAGCTGTCTGTAGCGCCGTCGCCATCCCGTGGCCGGTAATATCAAGTAAAAATCCCCGCAATACCTGACAGGATTCCTGCCATTCGAGGTAATACAGGTCACCGCTGACAAAACCACTCGGTTTAAATAACGTTTCGATTCGAAACTGCGGAGACCGCGGAATCTCGGGTAGCAAAACCCGCTGTACCTGCGCAGCCAACAATAATTCGTTATGCATTTCCCGCTGTTTTGTTTTTTCCTGTGTTACATCGCGAAACGTGGTCAGTTGATAGCGGCGTCCTTCCAAATTTATCAAAATTCCGGTCCGTTCCACCTCGCGGACCCCTCCGCCCCGGGTACGGATTTTCCGTAAATTCGGCGACAATATTCCATTCTCATGAATCTCAGCCAGATATCGCAAAATATTAATTTTCTCGTCCGCAAACAGTTCAAAAACGTGCAAAGGCTGCTCTAACGGCAACTTATAACCGGTCATTTTTTCAAAGGCCGGATTGGCTTCAACCACTTCCAGTGTCTCGCAGTCAAGCAAAACGACAGCATCATATCCCTGCATCATCAGGGCCCGATATCGTTGTTCACTTTGCTGCAGCGCCAGGTCTGCCTGTTTGCGTTCTGTGATATCCCGGCAAAAGCAGACCATCATCGGTGATTCGCCGGGAAGCAACGTCGCAGAGATCTCTACGACAAATACGCTACCGTCTTTGCGGCGATGCCGCACCTCGAAGCACTCCGAACCATTTTGCATAATCCGTTCGATCCTGGCTCGAGTCTGATCATCCGGTTCGTCGGCATCGATTTCCTGGATATGCAACCCAAGAAACTCCCCACGTTGATAGCCGCTCATGCGGCAGTATGCTTCATTGACGTCCACCACGTAGCCGCGGGCGTCAACCACCCAGTAGCCTTCATTCGTGGTCTGCAAAATCGTCCGGTTCAATCGCTCACTGTCCCGCAGCGCCAGTTCAGCCTTCTGCTTGGCTACTTCCCGCCTAAATTCCAGGATGGTGAAAAAAGCAACAAGCAATGAGCCGAGCAGTGCAATCCACAGGAAGGTATTGCGCCGCTGGCGATAATCTGCCAAAGCAAGCTCCGTTTCATAACCAACCTGAACGATCAATGGATAATCGGCCATCAGGCGGTAACTGAAAAACCGATCCACCCCATAGTGGATTCCCGGCGACTGATAGATCCCGCTGCGGTTTTTCCCCAGTGCCTGGAACAACGCCCCGCCGCTTATATCCTGTCCCAGTTCGTTCATCCGGTGGTTCCAGCTGGCCCTGACGATTCCATCCGCACCGACAACCCTCACCAGTCGACCAGTCTGCAGTTCCATCGAACGATAGAAGCTGGAAAAATATTCAGGATCTACCGCCAGCGCCACCACCCCGGCAAAACTGCCATCCGGAGCTTCGAGACGACGACTGAGATAAATCGACGTTTTCCCGGTTATCTTACCCTGCATCGGCTTGCTGATATAGAGCTGACCCTTGTCACTTTGCCGGTGAATCTGAAAATACGACCGGTCGGCATAAGCTATTCCCTGAGACTCCTGATAAGTGCTGCCGACAACTATGCCCTGCACATCGAGGATCAGGCTCTGCAGCAGCAACGGATTGGGAATAACCGACTGCATGGCTATACCCACTGCCGGCGTTACTCCGGCGCGTTCATACTCCGACTTCATCAACAGCAATTTGGCATCCGCAGCGTAAAGAGAACTGCGGACATGTTCTTCCAGACTGCGGGCCAGCTGATTGTTATTTCGGTTGATTTCGCGAGTCTCCAAATCAAAACCCCGGACTATAATTGCTGCCGTTGCCAGCCAGAGCGTGACAACAAGCACCCCTCCATACATCAGCGGCCAAAAACCCTTTTTCATCATTCAACCTTTCCCTGCCGTGGCGGGTTCGCTAGCTTCCAGACCATTAATACTTCGGCTCCTCAACGCAATCCCTTGATAGTAATTTGCTTTGCTTACAATTCGCTATTGCCGGGAAAAATCCCTTTCCTATGTATTTGCAGGAATCTGTTTTCCGGTGTGGAAACACTTATTATCTTGAATTGTCCCGCGCTTTGTATCCGGTTGCAGCCACGATCACTGTAAATTCAGATGAAGGGAGCGAGTCCTGTGGTGAATCGCCAAGGTCAATTTTTTCTTTTGTTGTTCGGTGTTGCCCTGCTGTTCGCAACGACTGCATCTACCGTATTTGCCGAGCAAGTCTGGAACGCCAATAAGACGAACGGTTGCCGCTTCAGCATCCCCGTCCACGCCAAGGATTTAAAAATCACCGAAATCCGTTGGGATGGTCCGTGCAAAGACAATCTGGCGGAAGGCGAAGGCCCGATCCAAATCAAGTTTTATCAAATTCCCAATGAAAAAACCGTTATCAGCATCGATGGCACCATGACCATGGTCGGCGGCGTGCCGAACGGCAAAGCCTCGTTGCGTTGGAACTTCGGACTCGCCCTTGATGCCGAGTACAAAGACGGCGAACGCGTTCGCGGCGCCATGCGTTACAACGGCGAGAGCTATGATGGCGAGTTCTACCTGGATGAGTTTCACGGCAAAGGAATCTATCGTTACAAAAACGGCGAGGTTTACGACGGAGACTGGGCGGCAGGGAAACGCAACGGCTTAGGCAAATTAACCGGACCGGACGGAAAAGTAAAATATCAGGGTGAATGGAGCAACAATTTTCCAGCCAACGACCCGGCGCTGACCCGGACGCTCAAAGGTTTCATCAACATCCCCTGGGGCGTTAGCCGCGAAGAGGCCGAAAAAGCAATGAAAAGCCGCCCCGGCAACTATCTTACCACCAATTTGTTCTTTTTCAAGAACGGTGTGTACTGGGGCGGTGGCAAAGCTACCGACGGTACCGAGTACACCTATTTCCTCAGCAAATTCAACAACGAGCCTGCCTTTATCTTTACCTACAGCTACCAAGACAAGTTTTTTCTCGGCAAAGTCGCGCTTTTCAACACCGAACAGGACATCCTCAGCAATTTCGAAGCCGTGAAAAAAGACCTCAGCGAGCGCTACGGCGCCCCATCAAAGGAAATCGGCAAATTCATCGACAGCATGGTGGTGTGGGAGTTTCAGGAGGGCAATTTCATTGGCCTGAAAATCGAACGACTCGGCTATGACAAGGCAAATTTCGCATTCAACAATCAGGACGCTGCCCTGCGGGACATCGTCAAACGTCCCTTCAACTTAGTCTTATACTATGGCTATGGCCCGGTTTACAAAAAGCTTTACACTTTCACGGCGACTACGACCAAGACCGATTACTGATCGCTGAATCCATGACTCACCGCTGCTGAAAAAGGGGACTTGCGCGATGATTTTTCGCCGTTTCTCGTCAAGATTCTGCCTAGTCCTGCTGTTAGGCCTGTTCCTCTGGACCGTGGCGACACCGCTCCCCCCGGTCCAGGCGGCAGAACGATCCTGGCTGCAAATCCAGTATGACCCGGACGTGCCGGCACAAACCCGCATCCATGTTGAAGCCGCCGTCGACCTGGTGGCCGACATGCTTACCGAATACCGTCTGCCGCTGCGTCAGCCGGTCACGGTACTGGTGACTGCCGATCAGGCAACCTATGAAAAAGTCCTGCAACAATACGGCTATTCAGCTGAGAAAGCCCGCCATACCGCCCAATCAACCGCCGGCATCAGTCTGGGCAACCGTCCACTGATCCTGCTAAAAGGCACATCAGCGCTGCATGCCAACCGAGCTGAAGTGTTCCGCGTGCTACCGCACGAAATCTTTCACCAGGTGCAAAGCCAGTTTGGTCGACAAACAACAGCCAACTGGATGGTGGAAGCCGCGCCGGAGCTGTTTCAGGTGATTGCCCGCGAAAAAGCCGGGTTGGAGGAAGCGAAAATCTCCCTGGCGAAAACAGCCATAAGGGTCTTTGCCGCCAACGCCATTCCCTCCTCCCAGCAGTTGATGTCCTCGAATTACGCCGATTTTTCCGCCCTGTCCCAGCAAGGCTATCCGGTCTACCAAATGTCGCTGTTAATGCTGCATCATTTGACTGGAACCGACTTTGAAGCGGTATTGCAGTATTACCGCCTGCTCAACCAGGGAATGAGTTCGGACAAAGCATTTGTTGCTTTGTTTCAAAGGCCCCAGACGATATTTGCGATCGAGATGGACCATTACTTCGCAAAACTGCGCGAGAAGCGCTCAAAATCACAACAACCCTGATAACTTAGTCGTCTTTTCGCTCTATTCGCAGCAAGCGCAGGCTGTTCAGCGTCACCAATATGGTCGCCCCCATATCAGCCAAAATCGCCAGCCACAATGTCAGCCAGCCGGGGAAAACTGCCAGCACAGCCACAAGTTTGATGCAGATGGAAAAACCGATATTCTGCCGGATAATCTTTAGCGCCTGGCGGCTTAGTTCGATGGTAAAGGGCAGCTTGCTAAGGTCATCGGCCATCAGCACGATATCCGCAGTCTCCAGCGCCGTATCCGTTCCCGCGCCGCCCATGGCAATGCCGACCGTCGACAGGGCCAGCGCCGGTGCATCGTTGATCCCATCACCGACCATTGCCACCTGGCCGTACTGCACCAGCAGTTCCTTTATCGCAGCCAGTTTATCCTCGGGCAGCAGCTCGGCCCGAAATTCATCGACTCCGACCTGCGCGGCAATCGCCCGCGCAGCCATTGGGTGATCGCCGGTCAGCATGATCGTATGCTGAATCCCGGCGTTTTTTAATGCACTGAGCGTTGCGGCGCTATCCGGCCGGACTGTATCGGCCACCGCAATGACTCCTTTAATTTCCTCTGTCGTGCCGACAAGTACTGCTATCTTACCCTCGCGTCGCAGTCGCTCGATTGTGTCGGCAACTGATAATGTTTCGATACCCAGTTCACTAAACAACAGGCTGTTGCCGATGTATATCAGCTCTCCCCCGACCGTCGCCTGGCCGCCGCGACCGACAATTGCGGTAAAATCATCGGCTGGTGTCACTTGGATCCCCTGCAGCTCGGCCGCTTTCACAATCGCTGCCGCTAATGGATGCTCCGAACGTGCTTCCAGGTCGGCGGCCCGACTTAGCAGTTCAGCTTCCTCCCAGTCCCCCACCGCCACGATATCCGTTACGACCGGCTCGCCCCGGGTCAGGGTGCCTGTCTTATCAAACGCGATCGCCTGCAACGTCCCAGCCGCTTCCAGATGAATCCCGCCTTTGATCAGCACGCCATGTCGGGCGGCGGTGGCAATCGCGCTGACGATCGCTACCGGTGTCGAAACCACCAGTGCGCAGGGACAAGCGACCACAAGCAGAGCTAACCCCCGGTATATCCAGGGCGCCCATTCATAGCCCAAGAGCAGCGTCGGAAAGAACACGATAACGGCTGCCAGCACTAGGACCAACGGCGTATATACGGCAGCGAACTTTTCCACAAACGCCTGCGACGGCGCCCGCTGGGCCTGTGCATTCTCCACCATCTGGATGATACGGGCCAACGTCGTGTCCTGCACCAACTTGGTCACCGTCACTTCCATGGCGCCTGGTCCGTTTAACGTGCCGGCGAAAACCGCATCGCCAAGGCTTTTTACCAATGGCAACGACTCGCCGGTGATCGCCGCCTGGTTGACCCTGGATTTGCCGCTGAGAACGATGCCGTCCATGGCGATTTGGTCGCCCGGCCGCACTATCATCACATCACCGGTGACAATTTCCCTCACATGGACGTTTATTTCTTCGCCGCCCCGACGAATCCGGGCCACGCCGGGGGCAAGTTCCATCAGGCCCTGGATCGAACGGCGCGCTTTGTCCATCGTCCAGGCTTCCAACATTTCTGACACCGCGTACAAAAAGGCCACCGAGGCGCCTTCCTCATACTGGCCGATCGCCAGTGCCCCGATAACGGCGATGCTCATCAGCACGCTCATATTAAAATTGCCGCGCGGCAGCGCCCGGGCCGCCTTGCGGAAATTGCCCCAGCCGCCCAGCAGTATCGCTGTAAGATACAGCGCCAAATACACTCCTTGCGGCCCGGTCAGCTTTTCCAGGCTAAATCCGGCAGCCAGCGCCACACCCGAACCGAGCGCCCGCCAAAGCTCGCTGTCACTCTGTCTTATCGTTGCCGCCGGGTCCAGCCCAGCCTTTTCCGGCATGATGCTGTAGCCTTCCTCGCTGCCCAGCCGGCGAATCGCCGTCAAATCGGCGGTTCCCACCACGCACAGCTTTCCTGTCAGCGGGTTGAGCGTTGCCTGGGTTACACCAGGCAGCTGCCGCACAGCCTGTTCGAACTTTTGAGCGCAATCCAGGCAACTAATGCCCTGAACCTGAAATGCCTGATCGGTTATTTGCTTGCGACTGTCGTCCAAGTTATGCCAACTCCAGCCGCATTGCCACCGCCGACGCGCAGCAGCAAACCGTCACCGCCGGGCTGTTCAGTAGTGCCTGCGGCACTTCGGAACGCGGCACGACCTGAAAGCCGCGCTTGGCAAAAAATTCGGCTGCTGTATTGGTAAAAAGATAGGCAGTGTGGCAGCCAACGAGCTTGGCCTGTGACAGGGCCTGCTTAAGTAAAGCCAATGCCACTCCGCTCTGACGAACAGCCGAATTGACCGCCACCGACCGGATCAGGACCGCCGCACCGGCGTATTCGCTGCCGATTACACCGATAATTTCAGCCTGCTCGGCGACCAGGAAATGGGCCAGATTCGCGGCCAGCTCCACCGGGACCAGGTCAGAATCGAGCAGCAACTTTTCGATGACTGGTAAATCCGCCAGGACCGCAGAGCGTATTTTATAGTTTTCTTCAACCATGAATTATCCCCCTCAATATACTCCGCGCTGTTTCCCCGTCTCCAGGCCAGCAGCACTTCAGTTCCCTCACTGTTGTACGTCATCTTGTGGGACATCGAGAGCATCATCGGGATACCGCGCCCCATCGACGCGTCCTCGCCAAAGGAGAACATATACTCAGGATTCGCCCGCAGACGCCTGAGAATGGCGTTTCCGGCAAACCCGATGCGGGAAGTCTTTACCCGGACGATGAACCAGTTGCCGACTTTGTTGAACTTAACCCGGGCCTTTTGGTTTCTCGACCTTCCATCGCGGCATTCAAGCGCATTGGCAATCGCCTCATTGACAGCCACTTCCTGCAGTGAATGCGCCAGACCGGTCTCCTCCGCCAAAACTTTGGCGACCTCTCCCCTGAGCCTCTGGTAGTCCCCATACCCATCGAACCGAAGAATCTGCGGCCAGCCGTCCTGCCGGACGAGCGACTGCGGCAGGGATCGCACATGGAGACAGACTGCCGTAGCGTCGTCCCGGCGCGCCTCCGATTTCGACAAACTGTGCAGCATCGCTACCATTTCGGCATACCGCTTCAGCGGCAGCTTGATTTGCAATCCCAGTTGGTCGTAAAGTCCGTCTGTCATAAAGTAGAAAGAATCACCGACATCGAGAGGAATCCTGTGCGTCTCAAAAGTTTCCTCTTCGCTTATTCCCAGGCACATGCCGGGACATTCCACCACGCCCTGCTGGTTTTTTGTGGCCACTATAATTTTGGGGATACCCGCGCACACCCAGCGCAGGTCTCGGGTTTGCAAATCAAGTTCAAACCCCAGAGACCCTGCGAAAAATCCCTCGGCAAAATACTCGGCAACACGGTGGTTGAGCCAGCGCATCGCATCAGATAGTGGCAAGTCGCGTTCATTTATTTCCCGCAGTAAAACATGCATGGAAGCAATATGCAACGCCGTCGACAGGTCGTGCCCTGTCACGTCGACGAGGAACCCACGCAGCATATTTCCTCCATAGCGCCAATCCATGAAGTAAAGGTCGCCACTGACATATCCGAAAGGTTGGTGCACTGTGCCGATGTCCAGATGATCCGACGGTTCGGGCACCGACAGCAAAAAGTTTTGCACTTTCGTCGCCATCTGCGCGTCTCGCTGCAGCGAATGTTCCGCCCGCTTGTGCTTTGTGATGTCGATAGAGTAGCCGACCATACCCGCAGCTTTTCCTGAAATATCGAAAAGCAACCATGTTGAAAGAGCGGCTGTCAGCACCGATCTATCTTTCCTTTGCATGCATACTTCCAGTTCGAGACTTCCGTTCTCCTTCAAAGGACGAATCACGGTTTCTTGGAGGAACTCCTGCTGATCATCCGGATACAGTAGCGAGATGTCCTTGCCCAACACCTCTTGCGCTGTCCAGCCAAATAATCGTTCTGCGCCATGATTCCAGGTTTGGATATTCCCGGATAAATCCGTGGATATAATCGAATTGGTCGACTGTTCAATGATTTTTGAACGTTCATAGAGTTGTTCCTGATTTTTCCTCAACTCAGCGATCTTTTTATCCAATTCTGAAGTCAACCAGTCGTTGCGGGTAAGTAATGTGTATAGCAACAAGAACAGCACCAGCAGAAAGACGCCAAAACCCAGACGGGCAGGCCATAATTTTGTGGCGTTGTATTCCACCCAACCGTGAGCTGGCACTCCATAAAGAATCCACTCATCGCCAAAGAGGTTGACGATGCCCTGGACCGGTTCCCTCTCGGCGATTTTCTTTTCACCGGCAACGTAGAGGCCGTTGTTCCGCTGAAGAAGATAAATGGTCCTTGCCTGCTTTTGCTCAGTTAACCCTGCATTCGTGAGAATCGTTTCCATATCAAGGACAATCGATACGAAGCCCCAGAAACCATAACCATCGTCAAAAACAGCAAGTCTGCCGACAAGCCCCGGCCCGCCTTGTTGCAGTTGGTATGGACCGATCAGTATAATACGGCCTGTCTCAATGGCCCGCCAGTTTGCCGCTGCGGTTTCCGGTCTTTTTTCTGCTAACTGATTGTAGTTTACGACGGCCTCATTGCCTTTGATCGGATAAACATAGCGATTCACACCGTTTGGCGAAATGCCCAAAAACCTTATGCCCTGGCCTGATTTTTCCAGACTGGTAGCAAAAACAGCGAATTGTTCCGACAGTTCCCGTTCATTTCGATTTGCCTTTGAAAAAGCAGCCAACGAATAAATAAGTCCCATCCGCTGCTGAATCGACTCGCGCAATAGGTGCGCTTTTTCCGAGAGTTCATAGGAGATTTCCTGCCTGGCCAAAGTATTCAAATGGCTTCTGTAGGCCGAATCTGCCAAAACAAAGACCGCACAAAGAAAAATCAGGGAAATCATAAGCAAGCTCCGTCTGTTCCTCATGCCGCGCCCTCCTTAGCTATTCAGCTTCAGACAAACCCCTGTCGCGTCATCGCGCAGCCTGCCGCTCTGCGCGAGTCTCTCCAGCGCAGCCACATCCGTATCGAAGTCTTTGCCGTCCGACGACCAGAAAGCAGCATTTTCCGGCTGCGCCAGGGCATCGGTGAAGCCATCGGTAAGAAAATAGAGACAGTCGCCTTCCCTGACGGGGAGCACGCCGGTGGTAAACTCCGCATCATCCCACAGCCCGACGAACATACCCGGCGTCTCGATCTTCCTGCCGTTGGCATGAAAGCAGGTAATCCCGGCGCCGACATAGCGCAGGACACTCTGGGCCAGGTCCAGCTCAAAACCGAGGATTGCTGCATAGGCTCCATCTGTGAAGTACTTCGCCGCCCGCGAATTTACCCATTGCATCTGCTGTTTCAGGGCCAGCTGGGATATGGCGGTCTCCTGCAGCAGCACCTTGATAGAAGCGGTCTGAAGCGCCGTACCCAAGCCGTGCCCGGAAACATCAACCAGAAAACCCCGCAGCAGTTTCCCCTCGTTACGCCATTCCAGGTGGTAGGAATCGCCGCTGATGACTTTGGCAGGATAGTAGAAGTTCCGGATACTGACAAGCGGCGACGCAGGTAATGCAGGCAGCAATTGACGCTGCACCTGCCGGGCCAACTCAAGGTCCCGGTCCAACGACGCCTGGCGGCGGCGTTCCACCGTCGTGTCGCGCATGCTGGCCAGCAGGTACTCCTTGCCGGCGGTGTTGATCAGAGTGACGGATCGCTCGACGTGCACTTCGTGCCCGTTTTTATGGCGCACGATTCGTGCAGAAGATTTCAAACCGATTTGTTTTTGCACAATCGATTTATGGACTTCGTCAAGATTACTTTTTGTATCCACCACCAAATTATGGACATATAACGGCTTATCCTCTGGCATGGAATAGCCTAACAGTTCTGTAAAACGACGGTTGAACTCCAAAACTTCCTGCGTTTCGATATCGATCAAAGCCAGCGCCTCGGAGGACTGTTCCATGACGGCCTGATAGCGCGCCTGACTGGCACGGCTGTTTTCCTCCGCCCGCTTGCGATCAATCGCCATCGAAGCCTGCGCGGCAATGATGGATAGCACCTCGACGTCGCCCGGCTGGAAACATTGCGCGCCTTCCTGCAAAAACATCGCCATGGTGCCAAAGGGCTTCCCCTGCGAATCGATCAGCGGCGCGCCCAGGTAATGCACTCTTTGCATATTCTGCACTTTTGCCAGGGTATATTCCCCAGCGGCACTCAGTCGGTCCTGTTCATCCGGTGTAATATGGACTGCCTTGCCCAGGTTCATGATATATTCCGTCATGCCTTTGTCAACCGGCCGACGGAGCGGAATGGACATGTTCTCATTCGCGCGATACGGCACGATAATTTCCTGGGTTGTCGAGTCGAGAAGGTTGATAAGAAAGTTTTTTGCCGGCAAGAGCTGCCCCACTAGATGATGGATGGTCGCGAACAATTCGTCAAGGGAACCTGACAGCATCGTTGCCTGCGATATTTCTCCCAGAACGCGCTGCGTTTCAGCACTCTGCCGCAGGACAGCCATGCCTTTTTGTCGTTCCAGCTCTCCAGCGGCGCGGACAGAAACCATTTTGAGGACCGCTTCAGCTATGTATTGATTCTCCATGGGTTTGCGGTCGAGCAGGGCGATCAGGCCGATCGGTTTTCCGTCAAAACCCCAGAGCGTGGCCCCGATATAACTTTCGGCTGCCAGGGTTTGAAGGGCGGGATCGCCGGGGAACAAAGCGCTTACATTGCGCGGATAATGGCAGATGGGTTGGCCGACGAGAATGCCGCAGGGGGTATCCGCCAACGTGTATTCCAAATTATCTTCAAAATGACCGTCACAATAGACCGCGACGGTCTGGGCCGACAACCGGTCGCCTGACAGACGGTCGATACATACATAGTAAACCCCGAGCGTATCACCAAGAAAGCGTGCCAGCGACGCAAAAAAATCCTCGTCGGGGTTGCGATAACCGCTGTGAACCAAAAAGTGCTGGGTATCTTCGACAATTTTCCGTTCGGTGATATCCTGCACAATGCCCACGGAGCGCACTGGGTTTCCTTGGGAATCATAATCGGTATGACAGATTTCATTCACCCATTTGATCCTGCCGTCGTTCAGCAGCAAACGATGGGCAATCTCGTAAACTTGTCTGTTTTTCAAAGATTCATTGTAGGCATGGTCAACGCTTTCTCTGTCGTCAGGATGAACCAAATCCAGGAACGCTTCATAGGTCGCTCCGAACTCAGCGGTAGCGATTTCAAACAGTTCGCAAGCCGCTTCCGACCAATGCAGCTTATTGTTGGCCAAGTCAAGTTCCCATTTACCCAAACCTGATATATTATGGGTTCGCATCACGTTCTGCCCGTTCTCCCTGGCTGTCTGCTTCGATTTCATCTTGCACCTCATTACAGTCACGCTCTCTGGTATTGAGGCCAGCCGTCAGATTTTTCACGAACTCAAATCCATTAGTTTCAAACAAACTCCGGTCGCGTCATCCCTCAGTCTGGCGCCCTCCGCCAATTTTTCCAGCGCTGCCACATCGGCGTCAAAATCCTTGCCGAGGGCTGCGCTAAACGTGGCGTTTTCCGGTTGCACCAGTGCATCGGTAAATCCGTCGGTCAGAAAAAGGATGCTGTCGCCCGGCTTGATCGGGATTACCCCTGCCGTGAACTCCGCATTTTCCCACATACCGATAAACATTCCAGGGATCTCGATTTTCTCACCATTGACATAGAATTGCGTAATCCCGGCGCCGACATATCTCAGTTCCCGTCTGGACAAATCGAGTTCAAAGCCAAGCAGCGCGGCATAAGCGCCTTCGGTAAAATACTTCGCCGCCCGGGCATTGATCCGCCGCATCTGACCCAGCAGCGGCAGTTTTCCGACTTCAGCCTCCCGCAGCAATACATTGATCGCCGAAGTCTGAATTGCCGTCGCTAACCCGTGACCGGATATATCGATCAGAAAACCGCGCAACAGCTGCCCGTCGTTGTGCCACTCCAAATGGTAGGAATCGCCGCTGACGAAGTTGGCTGGATAATAAAGCGTCCGGACTTTGACGAACGGGGATTCCTGCAGCCTCGGCAGCAGCTCGCGTTGCACCTGCCTGGCCAGTTCCACGTCCCGTTTCAACTCCGCCTGGCGGCGGCGTTCTTTTGTCATATCGCGCATACTGCCCAGCAAATAATCCCGCCCGTCAATGCTGATGACCGTGGCGGCCCGCTCGCCGCGAACCTCGGTCCCATTCTTGTGGCGATACACTTTTTCCTCGGCAGGTAAAATGCGTTGTTTCCGTAGTATTGTTTTATAAATTCTATCGATGTGTTCCTGTGAATCCGTCGTATATTTATCAAGCGTGAGCGGCGCATCTTCTGGCAGTGAATAACCAAATATTTCGGTAAACCTGCGGTTTACCTCTACCACTTCCTGCTTTTCGATATCCACCAGCGCCAATGCTTCAAACGACTGTTCCATCAAAGCTTGGTAACGTGCCTGGCTTGATTTTAGCGCGTCTTCCGCCATGATACGCATCAGCGCCGAGCCGATATTGACACAGATTGCTTCGAACAACCGGACGATTTCCAGCGTGAGTTGATTCGGTTTCCTGTGGCAAAGTTGCAGCAGACCGATAATATCCTGATTGGTTCGGATGGGAATCAGCGCAACAGAGTGGTAACCGGCATAAATACAATTGTTGCGCGGATTCAGTCGCAGGTCCCGGTCTGCAGGCAAATCCAACAAGAAACCTGCATTGTTCGTCCAAAAGCTGCCGGTGGCAGTAAACAAGGGATTCCCCGTATCGGTTTTTCCGAGCAGCACCTGGCCGCAAGCGCATTCCAGACACGGTTTTCCGGTTTCATCACGACAAATGTCGCCATCCTCATTGTGTTCAAGCAGTGAATTTTCCAGAATCGAAAAATCTTCGGAAAATCTTTGTTGTGCAAAATATGGGAAGTCTTCACCGCTCCTGAGACGAACTCCCACTGCATCGCATAGCGTTTCCTGCTTGATGGCGGCAAGGATGCGGGTGGCCATAGCCGAGAATGCAAGCGGTTCGTTGAGAATGCCCAGAATCTCGTAGGATAGTTGTTGTAACCGTTCGGTACGTTTCCGTTCCATAGTGAATAGCAGGACGCGGGCCAGCCGTTTGTTATCTGTCTGGCCTTTTACCAGATAATCCTGGGCGCCGTGCCGCATCGCTTCCAGTCCCAAAGTTTCGTCTTCCAGACCGGTCAGCACGATAATCGGAATTTTTGCCGCCGCGCCGTGGACGTGCTTCAAGGTCTCAATTCCGGCGCTATCGGGCAACGAGAGGTCAAGCAGCACAACCTGGATAGGCTCGGTCAAAAGTTGTTTGAGCCCTTGACCAAGCCTATCCGCATAAATTATTTTAAATATTGGCTGTGTCAGTTCGGCAAACCCTTCGCGAATCAGTCGCGCATCCGCCGGATTATCCTCAATTACCAGAACGTTGATACTGTCCATCTTAATCAACTCGCGGCAACTTGACGATCGTCAGCCAA
The DNA here is from genome assembly GCA_964415525.1 of uncultured Solibacteraceae bacterium. Classification (GTDB taxonomy): domain Bacteria; phylum Acidobacteriota; class Holophagae; order Holophagales; family Holophagaceae; genus CAZPUI01. The sequence continues at coordinate 9,309 of CAYQAS010000024.1, read as the reverse complement.
AAATCCTCGATCGCCTTGATTACGGCGATGAACTTGTCCAGGTCGACCGGTTTGGTGATGTAGCAGTTGGCATTCAGGTCATAGACCCGCAGCACATCGGCTTCCGCCTCTGAAGTCGTCAACACGACGACTGGGATGCGTTTCAGCTTCTCTTCCTGCTTGATGATGGTCAGCAGTTCACGACCATCCATGCGGGGCAGATTCAAATCGAGCAAAATCAAATCCGGACGAGGCGCCTCGGCGTATTTTCCCTCGCCTTTCAAAAAAGCCAGAGCCTCTACTCCATCGCCGACAATGCTCAGGTCGTTCTTCACTTTGCCATCCTTCAACGCTTCGATGGTCAGCCTGACATCGCCTGGGCTGTCCTCCACCAACAGAATGCGGATCGGATCAATAATTGTCATACTTATCCCCCCATTTCTTTCAGCGTGAAAAAGAACGTTGTGCCTTTGCCTGGCTCGGATTCCAGCCATATCTTCCCGCCGTGGTTTTCTACGATACGCTTGCAGATGGCCAGCCCGATACCGGTCCCCGGATATTCTGCCGCGGCGTGCAACCGCCGGAAAACAACGAAAATCCGTTCAAAGAACTCCGGCGCGATCCCAATGCCATTGTCGGTGACCGAAAACAGCCAGTGCTGGTTCTGTTTCGTTGCTGCCACAACGATGCGTGGCGCGTCGTTCCCCTGAAACTTGATGGCGTTGCCCACCAGGTTGCGAAACAGCTGCGCCAGCTGGGTCCGGTCGCCAACGAGAGCGGGCAGTTCTTCGCAAACAATCTGTGCCTCGCTTTTCTCAATCGCCGACTGCAAACTCTGCAAAACCTCCGCAAACAAAGACTGGCAATCGACCGGGCCAAACTGGTCCCGACTCTTGCGCAATTGAGAATAGGCCAAAATATCGTTGATCAATTCCTGCATGCGCTTTGTCCCGTCGACCGTGTAGCGGATGAAGTCGTCAGCGTCCGCCCCCAGTTTACCGGAATAACGGCGGGCCAAAAGCTGCGTGAAACTGACGATCTGGCGCAAAGGCTCCTGCAAATCATGCGAGGCCGCATAGGCAAACTGTTCCAGCTCGGCATTCGATCTGGCCAGCAGGACGTTTTTCTCTTCGATTTCATGCAGGCGATGCTCCAGTTCGTCGTTCAAGGCCGTCATTTCTTCATTGGCAGCCGTCAATTCCTGGGTTCTCGCATTCACGAGCCCTTCCAGCTTTCGCTTGCTGGTACTGAGAGACAAAATGAAATTTGCGAAATTTTTATAAAAATCGATTGTACGGGTAACTTTATCATGGCTCCAGCGTGGTACCCTGTCCAGTGCAGCAAGATACTCGGTTTCAACAAAGTCGTAGCGTCTGGCGGTAGCACGAAAAAAATCGTAGTCCACAGTCTCGTCTTCGTAGAGAAACTGGCCCAAGAAAATATTTCCCAGATGTTCTCCTGCGACAAAAATCGGCGTGGCGATATCCCACATGCCGTTTTTGCAACGATACACTTTATATTCGCCGGGCTGGATGCCAGCCGCAAGCTCGGTGTCACTTTCAGTGCAGTGCCGGCAGGATTCCGGATGCACCCGGTGAAAATTGACGCAGATATCCTGCCAGCCAGTGGATACCAATATTTTCCCCTGCAAATCAATGATACCAATACCCATTTGAGTCAGGGCGAAAAACGAGTCCATGGTGGCCTGTACTGCCTGGACGTCAAGGATATCAGCGAGTTTCGCGTCCGTTGCAAATTCCGCGTGATTAGTCTGATGATCCATGCGCCTGCCCCCCCGTTCATCTTGCTCTATAGTCAAGCCCATCTACCTAATGACTTCGCCAGGCACGACAAATCACCTTTATGCAGGCTTTTTTCACTCTCACAACTTCCACGCCAGCAGCAATTCGGTTCCCTCGCTGTTGTAAGTCATCTTGTCCGACATGGTGAGCATCATCGGGATTCCGCGGCCCATCGAAGCGTCTTCGCCAAAGGCGAACAGGTCTTCGGGCTGTGACCGCAGTCTGCGCAGAATCGCGTTGCCGGCAAAGCCGATACGGGAAGTTTTCACCCGCACAATTAGCCGGTTGCCCACCTTGTTGAAACGCAGCCGTGCTTTGTGCTGTCTTGGCACTCCGTCCCGGCATTCCATCGCATTCGCCAGCGCTTCGTGTACCGATACTTCCTGGAGCGAGTGAGGTTTTCCTGTCACTTCCGCCAGGATTCTCGCCACTTCGCCTCTCAGCCTCTGGTAATCGCCATAGCCATTGAAACGGAGGATACGGGGCCAGCCGTCCTGACGAACTATGGATTGCGGCAACGCCCGCACATGGATGCTGACCGCCGTGGCATCGTCCCGCATTTTTTCCGCTATAGACAAAGTATCCAGCAGGCTGACCATTTCCTGATATCGCTCCAACGGCAAGTCACCGCGACTGTCCAACAGTTCGGCCATACCATCGGTCATAAAGTACAGCGAGTCGCCGATATCAAGCGAAATCGCGTGCGTTTCAAAAGTCTCCTCGACATTTATTCCCAGGCACATGCCGGGACACTCCACCGCGCCCTGCTGAGTTTGGGTGAACGCCATGAATTTCGTGATTCCCGCGCACACCCAGCGCAGTTGGCGGACATCCAGATCGATTTCAAAACCGAGCGCCCCGGCAAAGGTTCCCTCATCAAAATACTCCACGGCACGCCGGTTGAGCCAGCGTATCGCATCTGCGAGTGGCAGGTCGCGCTCGTTGACTTCCCGGATCAAAACATGCATCGAAGAGGTATGAAGCGCCGTGGACAGACCATGACCGGTCGCGTCGACAAGGAAACCGCGCAGCATCTTGCCGCCATATCGCCAGTCAATGAAATACAAATCGCCGCCGACATAACCGAAGGGTTTGTAGATTGTGGCAATCTCGAGATAATCTGACGCCACCGGCGCCGACAGCATGGCATTTTGCACCCGCGTCGCCAGCTGCGCATCGCGCCGGAGCTCTTGCTCTCGCCGCACGTCGTCCGACACATCCCGCAGCGTCATCACCGAAAGACTTTGCCCCCGATAGTTGACCAATGCGGCAGACCGCTCCACCGAAATAATGCAGCCGTTACTATGTTTGAGTGAGCGCCGTTCTACCGGCAAGCTGCCAAGCTGAATGATTCGGTTAATATTGGATCTGATTGTGTCCGGGGCATCGACAATCAGGTCAAACAGATTCAGCGTGCGATGAATCGCCGGTTCATAACCAAATCGTTCACTAAAACGTGCATTTGCCTCGATCACATTGCCTGTTCGCGTGTCAATCAACAGCACTGCTTCTGGTGCTTGTTCAAGAACCGACCGGTAGCGGGCCTCGCTTTCGGCCATATCGTCCAGCGCCTGCCTGCGTTCAAGTGCCATCGAAAGTTGTGTCGCCATAATACGCATTATTATTAGTGCATCATCTGTGGCATCGTCATAAAGGACATTTTCATCTTTTACGGAAAAAATCGACAGGACACCGATCGCTTTTCCGGTTGAATCCTTCAGCGGCAAGCCAATCCAGCGTTTCAATTGGACGAATCGCAATTCAATTTCACCGGTCTGATACAAGTTTTCAATATCGGATTCTGACAAGGAAACTGTTCGATCCTGTGCGATCGTATATTCCGTCAGCCCTTTCCCCATTGGTCTGCGGCTCGGTAGAACGTCCGACTCGATTACGAAATAAGGTATGACAATCTCCTGTTTTTCTTTGTCCAGCAGCGCAATGTTCAGACTGTGATTGGGCAATAGCCTGTTTAGCAGTTGGTAGACTGTGGCGTATAATTCATTGCGCGAAGTCGCAAAATTTACCGCATCGGTGAGTTCCCGCAAGGCGGTCTGTATTTCAGCACTACGTTGCTGTGTTTCATATTGCGCCAGAATTTCCTGATGCGCGGCCGTCAAATCGGCTGTTCTCTCCTCTACGCGCTGATCTAGCTCTTCGTTCAAGCCCGCAAGGTTCTGATTGAGCGATGTAATTTCCTCGTTCATGGCTGTGATTTCTTCGTTCTGCGCGATCAGTTCTTCATTTACGGCCGCCAGTTCAGCTGTTCGCTCCGACACCGCCTGTTCGAGCCGAATATTGTTAGCTCCCAACGTAGATACCAAATTAGCGAAAGGAATGTAAAACGCCATCGCCTGTTGGACAGTTTCTTGACTCCAGCGCGGTACCCTGTCCAGTGCCTCGATATAATCGGCTTCATCAAACCCGTAGCGCTTGGCAGCCAGACGAAAATAGGCATAGTCGGGCGTCTCATTTTCAAACAGAAACTGTGACAAAAACAGGTTGCCGACTTTTTCGCCCTCGACAAATAGCGGCGTCGCGATATTCCAAAGGCCATTCTTACAACGGTATTGTTTGAAGCTACCGGGTTTAACGCCGTCAGAAAATTCACTGTCGCTTTCCACGCACAACTGACAGGTTTCGGGGTGTCGCCGGTGAAACTGGGTGCAGATATCTTGCCAACCGGTTGCAATCAGAACATTTCCGTGAAGGTCGATGATGCCAACGCTGATTTTGGTCAGGCTGAAAAACGCGTTCAGCATTGCCTGAATCGCCTGCACGTCAAGAATGCCGGCCAGCGATACCCCTACAACCACTATTTCGCCCTCCGTCCGTTTCGTCATCCACTGCATTATTTCCGAATCAGGTCAAGTGAGCCCGATCGAGATTAAATGGCTAATACATATGTAATATTCAATTTTTCAGACGTTTTTCCTTTGCCTTTATCTGAAATTTTCGTCGCATAATTTCCTATAATTTGTCCTTTTTGTGACAAAAACATATTGCATGAATAACTGTTGCGGGATAGAATGATTTGAGAAATCACCGGCGGAAAAGCCTAAAAAAATGGCAGGAGCATTATTGCGATGAATTGTTTGGTTAAGTTTGCCGACGGACGGTGCTTCACTAGTTATCTGGACCTGTATAGCAGTGTTGTTGCTGTCGCGTGGGACCGGTCCGGTCATATCAGCTATTGCAACAAAGCGTTTTTGACTCTGCTTCAGTCAGAGACTGCACCGATTGGCAAAAACATCGCCGAGTTTTTAATTTTTGCTGGCCAAACGCGGCCCAGCTCTACTGACGAGGGGGAGCCTGCCCGAATGTCCGTGCGGTTGAAAGCAGGGCTGGCGGATTATCGCTGTGATGCTACCGTCTATTCCTTTGAGCAGGGGTACCTTGCCTTTTGCGAAAAGCCCATACTGCTTCGGAATGATTTTGTTACTAAAATGGCGGAACTGAATCTGGAATTGGCAAATTTGACCTGGGAGCTGAACCGAAAAAACCGGTTGATTGAAATCACCAACCAAACGATGGAGCATGAAAAGCAGCAACTGCAGGAAAGTGAACGGCGCTATCGGCAATTGCTTGAGGATGCGAACGTAATCATCCTCACATTTGATAATGCCGGACGGATCGTTTATATAAACGAGTATGGCCGGTTTTTCTTTCAGTATGACAGTGAAGAACTCGAAGGACGAAGTCTGTTTGATACGATTGTGCCAAAATTTGATGCGTCAGGAAAAGACCTGCAGGCGATTTTTGCTGAAGAATTGGCGCAAATGGACAATTCCCAGCGTTATACCGGCGAAAACATTTCTCGTTTCGGCAAACCTCTCTGGATTGATTGGACTGTCCGACGCCTGCCCAAGTCATCTAACGAAAAAACGGAGTACATGGCTATCGGGGTTGACGTCACGGCGCAGTTAAGAATTCGGACCGAAGAGAAACTCAGCCATAATCGCCGACAGCGTTCCGATATGTTAAATGATACCATTACCAGGCAACTGTCTAATGAAGTCCTCATCAGCTCCGCCAAACAAATCGGCGTCGACGTTGCCGAACGGTACGTCTGTATGGTATTCCTGGCCGATGAGTTTATTTTGCCCAGAGTTTTCGCCGACGATTCCATTGAAATGGAGTATCTGCAGAATCGTTTGATAGATTGTCTGTGTAATGATGAGGGCAGACTTGCCTGGCAAACATCAGAAGGCATTGCCGTTTTGCAGCCGGAAATTGCCGATAACGCTCCCCGCCTTCGAAAAGCCGCTGTATTGTTGGCAACCAAAGCAATGGAGCGCCTGAACCAATCTGCCCCTGCTCTTTCTTTTCGTTGTGGCGTGTCGCATCCCGCAGGCAGCGCGACCACTCTGGGAGAACTTTACACGCAGTCGCTTGCCACCGCCCGCTATGGACCGACGCTGCTGGGTCGGCGCGCGATTTACCATTGGCAGGAACTCGGCACTTACCAATTTGTCGTTCGGGACATTCATTCGCCGATGGCGATCCAATTTGTTGATCAGCAGCTCGGACCCATCCTGTCGCTACGCAGCAAAGACAAGCAGTCGGAATTGCTGCGAACGCTTGAAGAAATTGTAACCCACGATTCTGTAGAGATGATTGGTAAACGTCTGAACATTGTTTCCAAAACTGTACGATACCGAAAACGAAACCTGGAAAAACTGCTTGGCCTAAGCCTGGATTCTATCGAGTCGCTGTCCAGTATAGCCCTCGCGCTGAAAATCAGGTCCATAATTTGGACAGACGTTGAACAATAATCTGACAAACCTTTATCTATATTACCAACAGGGACGAGTTCGATTATATCGAACTCGTCCCTGTTGCGTTCAGAGAATTAATATCGAGACTCGCCAAGTCTTATACGCGGACCAGTTTCACCTGGGTATCGTAGAACACGATGCTGCCGCCGATCACATCCTGCAGTCCGGTGTTCTTGACCAACGGATCGGCTCGCATCACGGCATTGGCATGGATGCCTTTACCACGCCGCGCGTCACCCTTGATCACCTGCCCGTCGATCGACACATCACGCGAACCGCTGGCGAAGTGGCCGCTGCCGAGGCTAAAGTCGACCACACCGGGCCGGATGCCTTCGGTAACCTGTAATTTGCCTGCAATCGGCATGTCGCCGAGCGCGCCCAGTTTCCAGACTCCTTCGGGATTGCTGGCCGAGACCACCTTGACCCGGTCGCCGTCTTTAAAGCCGAGCCGTTTGGCATCGACCGGATTGATCTTCAGTCCGTTCTCCGGCTCCAACGCCAGCAGCCAGTAAGAGCCATTGGTCCGCGACTTGGTGTGCTGGATCGTTTTGCCGGTGAGCAGCGTCAGGTCATAGCCACCAGCCGAATCATCGACTTTCTTGCCGGTACAGTCGGTGATATCGGGGACATACGTGGCGATCCCGTTGAAGTACTGCCCGTTCATCGCATTGCGGGTCGTGGCGGTCTTTTCACAATACATGGCCGCATAAGTGCCGTACTTGTTTTTCACTTTGGTGCCATCCCAGGCTGCTGCATGCTCCTCGAACCGGCCGCCGCGATTCAGCACATAAATGACTTTGCGCCAGAATTTTTCGCCGCCGCAGGCCGCTTTCCAGCGTTCCGGATCAAACACTGTTTTCGGCAAGTGCTTGCGCGCCTCCAGGAATATCCTGACCTCTTCATCATCAGCATCGGGCACTGCCTTGCCATCGGTGGCAATATTGGCAACCTGTTTCAGGTAATGGTGGTCAAAGTGGGACAAAGCGACTCCCTTGTCGAAGCCATCCGGTCCAAAGCCCGGCAGGTTCATTTTTTCCGCCAGCGCCATCAACAATGCTTCAATCGAACAGGGCATCTCCTGGCCGAACACCTTGACGGTCTCGGTGAGCGGAATCGCCGCCGGCTGACGAACCGGCTGGACCTTGAACGGGATATTCGGATGCGAACCATGGAACTCCCAGCGCTCCAGATAGGTCAGGTCGGGGAAGATATAGTCCGCGTACATTGAGGTCTCGCCGACCATGATGTCGGACGAAATCACCAGCGGCAGTTTCTTCGGATCGGACAATGCATCAATGATCCCCTGGCCTGACGGTACCGAGTAGATCGCCGAATTCATGTACATGATCAGGCATTTCAGCTGATACGGATACAGGTCGCCGGCCGACGTCGCCACTTCCTGATGGATGTCGCTGGCCAGGGGGAACCAAGCCCGTTTGGCCGGATAGCCCTCAAAAATCGTGCTGTCTTCATATTTGGTACCGGCCCGGATGATATTCAGGCCAAAGCCTGCCATCTTTTTCGGGTGCTTGCTGATATTGTAGGACTGACCCACTTTGTCGCCGCGATGATTAAAGGTGGACAGTTTGATGAAGCCGCCCCGGTGATCGAGGTTGCCGATCAGCAGGTTCAGCGTGTTCCAGGCCAGCACGTTGTAGTACCCGCTGGTGTGCTGGGAAACGCCGCGATGGATATCGACCACCGCTTTTTTGCCGTGACTGGTGAACTCGCGGGCCAGTTCTTCAAGATCAGCCGGTTTGACATCGGCTTCTTCGGCCCATTCCGCGAGATTCTTCGAGGCCGCTTCTTCCAGCAGAATCTGCAGCGACGTCTTGACCTTGACACCATTGACTTCGCCCTGGAAGAACAGGTCGCCGTTCACTGCCGCCTTTTCATCGTAGGGATCGACCGCAGTCGGTTGGCCGGCGGCCATCGCGACAAAGTTTTCCTGACGGTAGCTCTTGCCGTCTTTTTCCAGCATCACTTCCGGCAGACCCGCTTCCTGGGCCTTCAGCAGGCCGCGCGGCTTACCGTCGACGATCTTCACCAACCAGCTGGCATTGCACCAGGTAGGCTCGCCGGCCGCTTTGGCCGCCGCCTTGTTGGCGCAGGACAGGTATTTGACGTCATATTTTTTATTGTCGAGAATCCAGCGGATCATGCCGAGGGCAATCGCCGCATCGCGGCCCGGCTTGACCGGCACCCATTTCCAGGCATGGGCTGTCGCCTTGCGATACACCGGATCGATGACCGCATATTTCAGCCGGCCCGAGGACACGCCTTCGGTAATCCGCTGGGCGCGCATCGGCGGTCCATAGTTGGCCTCAAACACATTGGCGCCGACAAAGATGACAAACTCCGCGCCTTCCAGTTCGCCCTGCCAGTAGAATTTCTGGCCGCCGGTCCAGGAGTAGGCGTTCTTCTTGGCATCATAAACCCATTGTTCGCTCATCGCCTTGCCGGTGAAATAGAGCGAACCCTGACAGACAGTGGTATGGCCGTGGGCATTGGTCGAACCCATCGAATCGAGGGTGAACCGTTTGATGATATCGCCGCGTCCATCCTTCAGCCGGCCCCACCAGAAACAGAACTGATTGTTTTTGGGCCCGAAATCGGGATGAGCGGGATCGATCATCGCTCCCATGTGTTCTTTAAATTTGGTCTGAAATTCCGTGATCAGCGCCTGTTTCTTCGCTTTGTCCTTTTCGGCCCAGATCTGCGACACCGCGTCGCCCATATCCTTCATGACC
>CAYQAS010000023.1:0-43708 GCA_964415525.1 uncultured Solibacteraceae bacterium | reverse complement strand
TGGCGTTGAAGCACGTGGGATCCGGCACCGAGAGCAGGAACTCCTGGTAGCTGAGCTGTTCCACGCTGACGAGGTTCACTTCCGTGATGGTGCGGAGGTAGGCAGAGAGGCTGCTGGAGAAATTCCGGGAGAAGCGATCGTGCATGAAATGCAGGGAACGCATCTGCTCTCGGCTGACCCGGTCCGGTCGGCGGAAGTTGTATAGGCTGACCTTCTTTTGGACCTGGGCCTTTTTTGCCTTGCTGGCGGCGGCTGGGGTGGCCTTCTCCGCCGGGGGCGCGGCAGGTGCGGCTGCCGCCTTCCCACCTTTGGCATGGGACTTCAGGAGGGCATCGACCTCTTCCTGACTGAGGATTTTTGCCACGAACTACCCCTCGATCCGCCGTTCCTGCAGCTTGCCCCGGAGCCGGAGCATGGATTTGGTATGCAATTGCGATACCCGGCTCTCGGTGATGTTCAGGAGTGTGCCGATTTCCTTCATCGTGAGCTCGTCGAAGTAGTAGAGCTGCACGACGAACCGCTCCTTGGTGGGCAGTCGATCCACGGCTTCCTTGAGAATGGCCCGCAGCTCCTTGGTCTGGAGCGTGACTTGGGGATCCTCCGCATCGGGATCGGGCACGACGCTGATGAGGCTCTCGCCCTCGTGGTCCTCGCCGGCGTCCATGAAGGTGCCGAGGGTCACGCCCTTGAGGTCGTCCAGGGCCTTGTGCAGCTCTTCCAGCGGCATGCCGAGGTGGCCCGCGACCTCCTCGTCTGAGGCGGCGCGGCCGAGCTGCTGTTCGAGCTCGTGGTAGGCGGCTTCGATGTCCTTCTTCTTCCGCCGCAGGCTGCGGGGCACCCAGTCGAGGTCCCGTAGGCCGTCCAGGATCGCGCCGCGGATGCGCTGCTCGGCGTAGGTCTTGAACTTCACGTTGCGGCCGGGCTCGTATTTCTTTACCGCGTCCAGCAGGCCGAGGATGCCGCTGTGGATGAGGTCGTCGAGCTCCACATGGGAAGGCAGGCGCGCGCTGATGCGGTGCGCCACGAACTTCACCAGCGGCAGGCACTCCGTGACCAGCAGATCGCGGTCCGCAGGATCGAAGGTGTCCGGCACCTCCGGCAGATCGCCGGCAGGCAGGGCGTCCTCCGGATCCGGCAGATCCGGCAGATGCAGGTCCTCGAGCGGGTCTTCAACGGGCGGTGGCGGCGCCACGGCGGAGGCGCCGTAGGCCTTGTTCGCCGCGCGCCCCGCGCCGGGGCGCGGTGCTGCTGCCGGAGAGACCGGTTGGGGATCGGAAAGCGGAAGGGGTGCCGGGGCACCTTTCTTGGGGGCCGTCATGGTTCCTCGGTGCGCAGTTGATCCCAGAAGGATTGAAATCCATCCTTCTGCAACGGTACCCCCTTTTGCAAGCGATCTGAGAGGGCTCGGAACGCCAGGGATGCTGGGGAGCGGGGAAAGAGGTCGGCGACGCTCCGTTGTTGGCGCACGGCCTGGAGCATGTGGGGGTCGGCGGGGATCATGCCGAGAACCTTGATTTCGCGGCCCAGGAAGCGCTGGATGGCCGCCTGGAGCTGCTCAATGGTCTCTTCGGCTTCGCCCTCGCCTTGGGCGTTGTTCACCAGAAGCCAGATGGATTTGCCCGGGTCCCGCAGATGGACGACCTTCACCATCGCGTAGGCATCCACGAGGCTGGTGGGTTCCGGCGTCGTCACGAGGATCACTTCCTGGGCGGCCATCAGCAGTTTGATGACGCTGTCGTGGATGCCCGCGGCGGTGTCGATCAGCATCCAGTCGAAGCGCTCGGCGAGCCGCTGGAGGCCCTGCACGAGCCTCAGTTCGGCGGAGGCGTCCAGGCGGGTGAGTTCCTGGATGCCGCTGGAGGCGGGGATGACCTGGATGCCTTCGGGGCCTTCCAGGAGGATCTCCTCCATGAGCCGCTCCCCGCGCAGGACGTGCTCCAGGGTGTGGGTCGGCGAGAGCCCAAGCAGGATGTCCAGGTTGGCGAGGCCGAAGTCCGCATCGAGCACCAGCACGCGCTCGCCGGTACGAGCCAGGGACATGGCGAGGCCCGCCACGACGTTGGTTTTGCCGACCCCACCCTTGCCGGAGGTGATGGCCAGGACCCGGGCGGAAAAGAAGGGGGACTCGGCGGGAATGTTCCTGGCCAGGGCGCGGAGACGGGAGGCCTGATCGGTCATGACAGCACCTGGGCGGAAGCAGACGTGGTGGGCGGGCTTTGCTCGCCGACCACGTGGGGTGCACGAGGGGGACGCTGAGGGCGCGAAGCGACCGGGGAGTCCCCCTCGTTCATGGCGGGGGGCAGGATGAGGTCGGACACCCTGCGGGAGGTGGCCAGCTCCAGGTCCTGGGGCACTTCCTGCCCGGTTCCCAGATAGCTGAGGGGCTTCTTCACCCGCACCAGGGTGGAGAGGATCGGGCCGTAAGTGCTCGTCTCATCCAGCTTGGTGAAGATGAGCCGCGAGGGGTTGAGCGGCTCGAAGCGCTGCGCGAGTTCCCCCAGATCCCGGGGCTTGGTGGTAGCGGAAAGTACCAGATGGGTTTCTACCCGCGGCAGTTCGTCCAGGAGCCGCCGCAATTGATCCAGCACGGCGGTGTCCTTGGGGCTGTGGCCGGGGGTATCGATCAGGACCAGGGTGCGGTCTTGGTAGAAGCGCAGGGCGGAACGGATGTCCTCCACCGTGAGGGCCACGTGAATTGGTACCTGGAGGATCTGGGCGTACTGCTGAAGCTGGTCCACCGCCGCCATGCGGAAGGTGTCCAACGTGAGCAGGGCCACGCGCTGCTTGAGCTCCAGCTTGGCGTAGGCCGCGAGCTTCGCGATGGTGGTGGTCTTGCCGACCCCCGTGGGGCCGACGAGGGCCGCCACGCGCGTCTCCCCGGGATCCAGTTGGATGGGCGGTGCCACGGGGATGAAGTTGGCGATGACGCGGTGCATGAAGAGCCGAGCCTTTTCGGGATCGACCTCCGCGGTGCCGTCCTGGTCCGTCAGGGCGCGCTGGGTGTATTCCGCCAGGCGCATGGCCAACAGCGGATCCACATCGTTCGCCACGAGATCCCCGTATAGGGCCAGGAGGCAGGGGGGCAGGTGCACCTGGGAGGGCGGCATGCCCTGCTTCTGCAGGCGCGCCAGCATGCCCTTCAGGAGATCCAGATCCCGTAGGATGGACGTGTTGCGGGTCTCGTTTTCCCGCAGGGCTTCCACCGCGCCCTTGATCTCCAGCAGCTCCCGGCGCAGAGGCTGAAGGTCCACCGGGGGCGGGGGAGGCGCGGCCTTGGGCGGGGCTTCCATGACCGGAGGCGCCTCACGTCGCGGCGGGGCGGCCACCGGCGCGGGTGCCACGCGGGCCGGTGCGGGTCTGGCAGGCTCCCGTTCCACCCGAAGGGGCGTCTGGAGCGACGGGCGCAGGCCGTAGGTATCCCCCACAGGCATGCTCGTCAGGGGCTCATCCACCGCGGCGGTGACCTCGATGATGGCCTCCTGGCCTCCGGGGCCACGCTTCTGCTTGGTACGCGTGCTCAGGATGAATGCATCTTCCCCCATCTCGTTCTTGATGATCGAGAGGGCGTCCTGCATGGTGGCGGCTTCGAAGGTTTTTACGCGCATAGGGTCAGGGGCTGGGCTCAGGAGGCGGGGGTCAACTTACGGTTCCCAGATTCACCACCCGCACATCCAGCGGAATCTCGCTGTGGCTGAGGATGACGAGGTGGGGGAGGCTGCGTTCGAGCAGGCGGCGCAGATGGGGGCGGATGGCGGGGGAAGTCAGCAGGACGGGCTGGGCGCCGGGCAGCAGTTCGGTGATGCCGTTGACAACGCGGTTGAGGAGTTCCTGGAGGCGTGTGGGTTCCAGCGCCAGGAAACTGCCGCGCTCGCTGGTCTCGATGCCCCCCTGGAAGGTCTGCTCCAGGCGGGGATCCAGGGTGAGGACGCCCAGCTCATTGGATTCCGTCAGGTGCGGCGACGTGAGGGCGCGACCCAACTGCTGGCGGACGTATTCCGTGAGGATCACGGGATCGCGGGTGAGGGTGCCCGCATCCGCCGTGGCCTCCAGGATGCGGCCCAGATCTCGGATGGAAACCCGCTCCCGAAGGAGGTTCTGGAGCACCTTCTGGAGCACTGCCAAGGGCACCGCACTGGGGACGAGATCTTCCACCAGCTTGGGCGAGCTCTCCTTGAGCGTCTCCAACAGATGCTGCACATCCTGGCGGGAGACCAGCTCGGGGGCGTGCTGCTTGAGCAACTCTGAGAGGTGCGTGGTGATGACCGTGGCGCCGTCCACCACGGTGTAGCCGGAGAGTTGGGCGCGATCCCGCTGTGACTCCTGAATCCAGTAGGCAGGAAGGCCGAAGGCGGGCTCGGTGGTGGGGGTTCCGGGGATCTCCTCCACGGCGGTACCGGGATTCATGGCGAGGAAGGCGCCGGGCAGCACTTCACCCTTCCCAATCTCTTCGCCCCTAAGCAGCAACCGATAGCTGTTGGCGGCCAGCTGGAGGTTGTCCCGGATGCGGATGGGCGGCACCACCAGACCCATCTCCTGGGCCATCTGGCGACGCACCGCCTTGATGCGTTCCAGCACCGTCCCGCCCTGATTCACATCCAGCAAAGGGATCAGGCCGAAGCCCACTTCCAGGCCAAGGGGATCCACTTTGAGGAGCCCTTCCACCTTTTCGGGTCCTTCTCCGGCCTTGCCCACCTTCTCCTTGGCCTCTTCTAGAGCCTTGTCCCTGGCCTGCTGATCGGCAAGCTTCCAGGTGACGTAGGTGATGGCGCCGAAGAGGATCCCCAGGATCCAGAAGGGAAGCAGGGGCATGCCCGGCATGATGCCGAAGAGCATCAGCACGGCGGAGGCGATACCCAGGGGGCGGGGATCGAGTCCCAACTGGGCGATGATGTCTGCGCCGAGGTTGTCCCGTTGGCTGCCGCTCCGGGTGGTCAGGATGGCGCCGCCCACGCTCACCAGCAGGCTGGGGATCGCCGTCACCAGACCGTCACCCACGGTCAGCAGCGTGAAGACCTGCATGGCGGCAAGGGCATCCATGTCGTATTTCATGACCCCAATGAGGATGCCCGCGACGATGTTGACGGTCAGGATCAGGAAAGAGGCGACGGCATCCCGCTGGGTGAACTTCACGGCGCCGTCCATGGCGCCGAAGAAGTTAGCTTCTTCCTGGAGGGACTTGCGGCGCTTGCGGGCTTCCTGCTCGTCGATGTAGCCGGCGTTCAGGTCCGCGTCGATGGCCATCTGCTTGCCGGGCAAGGCGTCCAAGGTGAATCGTGCCGTGACTTCCGCGATGCGCCCCGAGCCGTGATTGATGACGATGAACTGGATCGCCAGCAGGATCAGGAACACCACCAGGCCGATAATGTAGGAGCCGCCCACCACGAACTCGCCGAAGGCCTTCACCAGATGTCCCGCAGCGTCGGTGCCGATCTCGCCCCCGTACATGAGGATCCGTCGGGTGGTGGCGACGTTCACCGCCAGCCGGAACAGCGTCACCATCAACAGGATGGAGGGGTAGGCACCGAAATCCTGGGGCTTGGGTACATACATGCCCAGCAGCAGGATCATGAGGCTCAGGGTGATGTTGAAGACGATGAGCAGGTCGATGCCGATGGCTGGCACCGGCATGATCAGCACCACCATCACAATGAGGACGAAGATGGGCGCGGCGAGATCCACCCGCCTGCTGAGGCGTGCGAAGTAGGGCAGCAGTCGATCCAGGAAGGTCAGCATCTTGACACCGGCCATGTCCTAGGGCGAAGGCGATGCCAGGGTCAGGAAATGCGGCCGCAGGGCAGGCTGAAGGTCATCTCATTGCCCCGCTGATTGAAGGTCAGCCGGGTTCCCAGGCTTGAGAGGAGTACCAGGCCGCGGCCATGGGACATCAAGGCGGTGACCGGATCCATGGCCAGCCGCTCTTTCCACGGGAAACCGGGCCCGGAATCCGTCACGGTGATATCCAGGCGGCGGGGCGCATGGGGCGGCCGTCGATTCCGCTGCAGCAGCAGACGCAGATGGATCTCACCGCCCTCCAGCGCAGCGAGGGCCTCACCGCGCCGCCGTTCGTAGGCCTCGAAGCCCTCCTGGGTCTTGAGGGAGGACGGCAGGCTGAGAACGCCGTGGTCGAGGGCATTGGTCACGGCTTCGCTCAGGAGCAACCCGAGCGTCTGAAGGGTCTCCTGGTCCACGCCCTCGGCGGTGAGCAGGGCGTGCAGGCCAGGCATGAGGGAACGGGTGCCCAGGTATTTCGGCAGAATGCGTACCGTGGTTTCGAGGGCGGGATCCAGCTCGGTTTCGGCTTCAGGATCCGGAAGCCCTGATTCCATCGGGGGGGGGCTGACTGGCATGTCACACAGGGCCCAGGAGATATCGTCCTGCATCTCCGTGTCCCGCACGCGGCCCCGGAGCAGGGACCGGAACCGGGCATGGTGTTCTGCGAGAGGCAGGCCCGCAAAATCCGATAGCAACTGCGCCACGGATTCACTGGGACCCAGCAGATCGAGGAGGCCATCCGAGTGGATGAGGACGCGATCCCCCGGGGCCATGGTGGTTTCCACCTGGGTGATGGCGTCGATGTGGGCTTCCACGATGCCCGCTGGGAGTTCGGTGCTGGGGAAGCGCCTCAGCACCGCGTCCTTCCGCAGCAGGAGGGCCTCCGGCATGCCCGCATTCAGGACGCCGAGGGTGCCCTGATGAGTGTTGATGCGGAAGAGCAGGAGGCAGACGAAGCGGTCCGCAGGCAGGATTCGGCGCAGCTTGGCGTTGATTTCCCGGTAGATGACCCGCAGGGAGAGGTCCTTGGTGACCATGCTGTGGAAGGCCTCCACTACGGGGATGGTGGAGACACCCGACATCAGGCCGTGGCCCGTGGCGTCGCACATCAGGCCGAAATGGATGCCGGGAAGCCCTTGGCGCAACAGGCAGGTATCTCCCTGGATCCGCTCCGTGCGCAGGGTCTCCGTGGCAAAGAAGCCTTTTGCGGCGGAATTGGGATCCCTGAACCGATCCAGCATGTGCTTGACGACCTGGAGTTCATCGTCCGCCTGGGCCTTCTGGTCCCGTAGGCGGGCATGGAGTCGCACCAGGTGGGACAGGGCGCGGATTCGTGCCAGGAATTCCAGGGGGTCCAGAGGCTTGGTGAGAAACTCGACTGCCCCGGCCTCCAGACTCTCCCGCAGGAGGGTCGCCTCGTTCCGGGCCGTCAGGACCACC
Source organism: uncultured Solibacteraceae bacterium (assembly GCA_964415525.1). GTDB lineage: Bacteria > Acidobacteriota > Holophagae > Holophagales > Holophagaceae > CAZPUI01. The sequence continues at coordinate 36,496 of CAYQAS010000023.1, read as the reverse complement.
ACCGGCACCAGCCGATCCCCCGATCTCAGGCGGATCTCCCGGGCCAGGGCGAGGCCGTCCATGCCGGGCATCTCGATATCCGTGAGCACCAGGTCCGGGATGTCCCGATCGAACAGGGCCAGGGCTTCCTGGGCACTGGAGGCCTGCGTGACGCGAAGGCCCTCCTTGCGGAGCAGGGCTTCGGCAAGGGTCCGGATGACGAGATCGTCGTCCACCAAGAGGATGTGCAGGGGCGTCACTGAAGGGCCTGGAGTGGGTTGAACTACTCGAGAATGCGGAAGAGCTTGCCGAACTGCACCACCTGGAGCACCGCCTGGACGCTGGGGGAGGGACGAGCCAGGATCACCTTGGCGCCCGCCGCCTCGGCCCTTTCACGAAGCAGCAGGACCATGCCGAGGGCGGAGGAATCCATGAAGTCGACGGCGGAGAGATCCAGGTGCACTTCCTGGATGCCACCTTCCTCCAACAGCAGCCCCGTAGCGGCTTTGAAGCTCTGATGGCGCTCGAAGGTGAAACGACCGTCGATGTAAACGGTGCCGATGCCTTCGGCTACCTCGGTTCTGAACACCATGCTGTCCTCCTGATTGGACCGTGCCGCCCGCCTGGGCCATCCTGGACATGGAGCGCGTATCCATGGCCATTCCCATCCCATTCGAACCTGGAACCTGGGTCGTGCTGGTGCTGCGCGAGCCCCGGGAGCAGCACTGGGGCCGTCTCCTGGGCCTGGAACCCACGGGGGTGGTGTTGCGCGGGCTGGAAATCCGGCCGTGGGAGGAGATCATTCGCCTGGTGATGGCGGGCGAGGCAGACCAGCTCTCCCTGGGGACACGCTACTTCCCCCTGCATCGCATGGAATCCCTCTACGTCGACGAGGCCTCTTCCGGCGCGACCAGCCTGGTGGACGAATTTCAGCGACGGACGGGGATCCACCCCGAAGTCATCTTCGGGCAACAGCCCTGACGGCCAGAAGGAGTTGGATATGACGCCCATTGCACTCTTCATTTCGGGGACCGGCGGCAATGCCTTGAACCTGCTCCACGCGAGCCGCGACGGACGCCTGCCGGCCCGACCCGTGGTGGTGGTCTCTTCCAGCGCCAAGGCCCTCGGGAACGAGCGGCTGGCGGCGGAGGGGTTGCCGGTCGTGGTGGTGCTCCGGAGCGCCTTTGAAACCGACGCGGCCTTCTCCGCGGCCTGTTTCGAGGCGGTGGAAAAGGCCGGAGCCGAGGTCATCGCCCTCTGCGGCTGGCTCAAGAAGCTGGCCATCCCGACGGCCTGGGAACGCCGGATCGTGAACATCCATCCCGCCCTGCTGCCGGACTTTGGGGGGGCCGGCATGTACGGCATGAACGTCCACCGGGCGGTGGTGGCCGCCGGGGCCGCGGAGAGCGGCTGCACCATCCATCTGGTGGATGAGCAGTACGACCACGGCCGCGTGCTGGCCCAGGCCAAGGTGCCCGTGCATCCCACCGATACGCCCGAGGACGTGCAGAAGCGGGTCTACGAGCAGGAGATGCGGCTCTATCCAGAGGCCTTGGCGGCGTTTCTCGCCAGTCGCTGATGGCCTGGCGAAGGGTCGCTCAGAACAATCGTCCCACCAGGGCCGCGACGGCGGTCTCCACCCGCAGGATCCTGGAGCCGAGATCCACGGGGCTGAATCCCACTCGGGTCAGCAAGTCGATCTCCTCTGGGATGAACCCCCCTTCGGGTCCCACTACCAGGGTGACGGGCCCGCGCACGTCCCGTGGGCAGGCGGGGAAGGGGCCGGGATGGGCGACGAGGCGGTGGCTGCCCTCGGACAGCTCTGGCAGCTCATCCTCCACGAAACGGCGGAAGAACCGCGCGAGCCGCAGCTCCGGCAGCACCGTATCGACGCCCTGTTCCAGGCCGAGGAGGCGCTGCTCCAGCAGGTTCTCCTCCGAAAGGCGGGGGCTCTTCCAGTAGGCCTTCTCCACCTTCCAGGCGTTCATCAGCACAATGCGGGCGATGCCGAGGCTCGTGGCGGCAGCGAGCACGCGATTCAGCACCTTGGGGCGGGGCAGGGCGAGTACCAGGGTGAGGGGCAGCTTGGGGGGCGGCGGCTGGGAGAGGGAAACCTCCAGCACGGCTTCCTCCTTGTCGAGCTTCTGGATGCGGGCGATGCCCATGAGGCCGCCCAGCCATCCGACCTTGACGGTGCCTCCGGCTTCCGCCCGGTGGACGGTGCGGAGGTGCTCCAACCGGCGGCCCGAAAGAACCGCCCGGTCGGGCTGGGGGAAATCGTCAGGGGTGAGCAGGAGGAGGTTCACGGGGCGGATCCTGGGAACGGCGTCGCCGAGGGGCACGCGAAGTCCATGATCCCCACTTCCCTGCCCAACGGGCACCGGCTCGTGGTCGAGGCTTCGACGGGGCGGGGTGCAACCGCTAGACTGGACTGTTCCCCATCAACCGCTCGCGCGCGTTCTTTGGGGGATTCTTCCTTCGACTCACTCCGGAAAGGTTTCCCATGAAGATCCTCATCCTCGGCGTCAACGGGTTCATCGGCTCCCATCTGTCGGACCGCATCATGCGCGACACGAACTGGGAGGTCTACGGCATGGACCTGGGCAACCAGAAGATCGCCGAGCACCTGGACAACCCGCGCTTCCATTTCGTGGAGGGCGATATCTCCATCAGCAAGGAGTGGATCGAATACCACGTGAAGAAGTGCGACGTGGTGCTGCCCCTGGTGGCCATCGCCACGCCCAAGGTCTACGTGACGGATCCCCTGCGGGTCTTCGAGCTGGATTTCGAGGAGAACCTGCGCATCGTCCGCCAGTGCGTGAAGTACAAGAAGCGCGTGGTCTTCCCCAGTACCTCCGAGGTCTACGGCATGTGCCCGGACGCGGAGTTCGACGAGGAGACGAGCCCGCTGGTGACCGGTCCCATTCCCATGAACCGGTGGATCTACAGCACTTCCAAGCAGCTGCTGGACCGCGTGATCTGGGCCTACGGTTTCCAGCAGGGACTGAGCTTCACGCTCTTCCGCCCCTTCAACTGGATGGGGCCCAAGCTCGACAGCCTCAGCACCGCGAAGGAAGGCTCCAGCCGTCTCGTCACCCAGTTCAGCTACAACCTGTTCAATGGCGAGCCGCTTCAGCTGGTAGACGGCGGACATGCCCACCGCTGCTTCATCGATGTGGATGACGCCATCGATGGCCTCATGGCCATCCTGGAGAACAAGGACGGCAAGGCCGACGGCAAGATCTTCAACATCGGCAACCCCGAGAACGACCGCAGCGTGCGGGAAATCGCCGAGATGATGCTGGACATCTGGAAGGATCATCCCTTCCGCCTGGAGCGCAACATCCCCATCGCGTGCACCGTGGAGACCGGCAGCGGCAGCTTCTACGGGAGGGGCTACCAGGACGTCATGCGCCGCACCCCCAGCATCAAGCGCATGCAGGAAGCCTTCGGCTTCGATCCCAAGGTGGACATGAAGTCCTCCCTGCGGAAGGCCATCGACTTCTTCGTGGAAGAGCACAAGGCCATGGAGAAAGTTGTGGATTCCGAAGGCTAGGTCGTAAACATCCGACATGGCAAAAGCGGCGCCTCGGGGCGCCGCTTTGGATATTGCGAGGAGTGGCAGGTTTAGTGAGTGCTGGGCCCGAAAGTCCAGGGAATCTTGACTGGGTGATAGATCGTATCGGGGCGCGCGGACTGGAGCGTCTCTTCATGGATCTCGGGTCGCCACCGCAGGGAGGACAGGGGCGGTCGGTCCGGATCCTGGTCGCCGGGAAGGTAGCAATCCACCACGGATTGCAGGTCCTGGATGTCCATTCCTGTCCATTTCAACACCGTGGGAACCAGTCCCTCCATGTGGCCAGACCATCCCATCCGGTGGTGGTGGTAGAGGTGCCGCAAGGCCCGCAGAGAGATTCGGTAGATCGGGAAGAATGCCCTCCAGGCGTGGTGTGGCTGGAGTCTCACGGGGTGAGGTGCGCGGAGATTGGACCACCAGTACCAGTCCGGTCGCTGGGCATGGGGATGCAAGTGTGACACCAGGCAATCTGCCGAAGACGTCGATGTCGCGGAGAAGAGGCGTGACCAGGAACCGCTGAATTCCACATCGTGTTCGATCACCCAGACATGGGGCCTGTTTTGGGATAACGCGAAGTCCATCACAGGGTAGTGGGCACACCCGGGCACGAGGGCATCAGGCAGAAGGTAGGGGATGCCCAGGCGTTCCGGGAGAGGAGCGAGCTCGAAAGGGTGCAGGGCTTCCGGCAAAGGCGGATGGCCTTCGATCAGGAGGCTGTCGATCTGGAGCAGCAGGACGACATCCCCAAACTCGAAGGCCTCGGACTGGAGCCTGGCGAATCGATCGGCCACGGTCTGATTCCAGATATGGGTCAGGAAAAGGATGGCGGGACGGGTGGATCGCAATGGACCGGTCGGTTCTGGGGTGTATGCAGGTGGATGGGAGATTCTCGACAGGAATCGGGGCGGAAGCTTTACCTATATCTGACTGGAGTGCATCGCGATAGGCGGGTGGACGGGTGCGGAGTGTGCATCGGGAGCCCGTACCCTGGCCGAGCGTGGGTGAACCGGACTTCCGGCAGGGGCTGACGGAATTCGATTTGTACCTGCCGGGCACGGATGGCAGGGCCGGAATCTCGACATTTTCAGGGTTGAGGGGCGGTCTGGTCGTGGTGAGAAGCGCGATTCGAAAAGATAGAAAATGATATTTGTCCAGACCTGGTATGGGAGGGGCGGTTGCATTGATGGACGGGTTACAGCGGAGGGTGTGTTTTGTAACTTTTCCATGATGATTTCGAGATTCGCCCTCGTGAGCGAGGCGGGGGCGAGGGGCGTCGAGGCAGACTGCTTTCTCTGTTGCGATCCGGTATGAAGTGGGTAGTCTGTGGATATTATGATAAAAAATGGTATGAACTTCGCGCATGATCACACCCCTCGCCGGATCGGCATCGTCAACAGCGGGGGGGATTGCCCTGGGTTGAACGCCGTGATTGCCTCCGCGGTGAAGCACGGGCTGAGCCTCGGCGGCTACGAGTTCCTGGGCTTTACCAAAGGTTGGGAAGGTCTGCTGGACCGCCAGTACCAGGTGTTTGACCTGGACAAGGTGCGGGGCATCAGCCACCAGGGTGGGACGATCCTGCGCACGACGAACAAGGGGCGCTTCGGGGCCAAGGCGGGGGCGGACGGCCACACCCGGCGGATTCCGGGACCCATCATCCAGCAGGCCAAGGAGAGCATGGACGCCCTGGACTGCGAGGGGCTCATCGTGATCGGTGGGGACGGCACCCTCAGCGGCGCCCTGCAGCTGGAAGAGGCGGGCGTCAACATCGTCGGCGTGCCCAAAACCATCGACAACGACCTGCAGGGCACCAACCGCACCTTCGGTTTCAGCACGGCGGTCCAGGCGGTGGTGGATGCCATGGATCGGATCCACACGACGGCCACCAGCCATGGCCGCACCCTCTTTGTGGAGACCATGGGCCGTTCCGCGGGTTGGATTGCGCTCCGTGCCGGGCTCGCCGGGGGCGCCGACGCCATCCTGCTTCCGGAATTTCCCTTCGAGCTGGAAGCCCTGGTGGAGCGCCTGCGCTGGCGCAACGAGGCGGTGGGTTCCAGCGTGGTGGTAGTGGCCGAAGGTGCGCAGTTGGGGCACGAGACCATCGGGGAGGATGACGCCCAGGGCGAGATCCACCTGGGGGGCGTCGCCGTGCGACTGATGGCGGCCATCGAACAGATGTCCCCGGGAGAGTTCGACATGCGTCATGTGGTGCTGGGACACATCCAGCGGGGTGGCACACCGAATGCCGCGGACCGCGTGATCGCCCAGGCCTATGGCGTGGCCGCCATGAAGGCCTACCATGCCGGCGATTTCGGCAAGATGGTGCGCTACAACGACATGCAGCTGGAGACCGTCTCCATCCGCGAAGCCGTGGGCGAAGTGAAGCGGGTCACCCCCGATGCGTTGGAATACATCACGGCTCGGGATCTGGGCGTGTTCCTGCACTGAACTTGCGTCACGCATGTGCTAGGCGCTGATTCAATGCACCTCTCCTGTTCCGCAGGGGGGCGCCAGGGCTACTGGAGCTCCAGGGCGAAGCGCCGCTCGTCGCCCTCACCTGGGATGGGCTGGAAGCCCACACGCCGAAGGTAGGCGTCGTGGTGGGTCTCGGTGGAACGCGCCACGATGCGTGTATAGCCCATGCGGCGGAAGAGATCCTGGTTTTCCTGGAAGAGGAAGGCGCCGGGCTTGAAGTCTCGGTAGGCCGGCACGACGAAGTCCACGTCGACCTCCAGTACGCCCTCGGCGCAGGAGGTGCCGAGGAACAGTCCCGCCGGAACAAGGTTGCGCAGGACATAGAAGCCCACGCGGTCTTGGCCCGCCTGGAAGTCGAAGCGCGGGAAGAGGCGCGTCAGCTCGGTCCGGTATTCATCGAAGAAGCAGCGGAGGTAATCGGAATCTGCCGCGAGGCGGACCAGCTGGAGGCGCTCCCGGGTCGCGTAGATCTTGATCAGGTAGTAGACATCCGCCAGGGCGATGAAGCCGTTCAGTACACCCACCGGATAGGCATTGATCAGGAAGCCATAGACGGAGAAGGCCGCGGCGCCGACGAGGTTGTACCACCGCAGTTTCACGATGGAACTCATCATCAGCGATACCGCTACCACCACCGAGGCGACATATCCGAACCACTCGAGCCAGTTGATGTTCGACATAAAAATTTGCTCCACAAGATAAAAAAAATACCGCTCAAGACGGTTCACCAGCATACGGGGGTTTCGAAAATGGATCCAGGCGGACTGAGGGCCCCGGTTCCGCGAGCCGGAGGTGAGCGGGAGGACGCTCCCGCGGCGCGTTCGATCGACTGGGGGCCCCGGCTCTGAGAGCCGCAGGCGCGCGGGAGGATGGCACGGGGTGCCATCCGATAGACTGGGGGCATGACGAAGCGTGAACGGCTCCAGTTCTGGTTCATCTGGCTCGCCCTCGGGGTGCTGCCCCTATTCCTGCGTCCCCTGTGGGAGCCGGACGAGGCGCGGTACGCCGAGATTCCACGGGAGATGCTGGCCTTCGGGGATTGGCTCACGCCGCGGTTGAACCACGTCCTCTACTTCGAGAAACCGCCCTTTCAATACTGGCTCAGCGCCGGTTCCATGCGGCTCTTCGGCATCTCGGCCTGGGCGGCACGATTGCCGTTGGCGCTGGCGAGCCTTCTGGCAATGTGGTCGGCCTATCGCTTGGCCCGGCGCCTGGGAGCGGTGGTGCCGGTGTGGGCGGCCTTCATGGCCGCCAGTGGATTTTTGGCCTTCGTCTGCGGACAGATCCTGACGCTGGATGCCCTCTTCGCCGCGCTCATGGTGACGGCGGTGATGGCGCTGGTGGAGGCGGTGCATAGGCGGCTGGAGCGGGGACATGACCTGCCCTGGATCGTGCTCGGGCACCTTAGCGTGGCCCTCGCGCTGCTCACGAAGGGGCTGGCGGCCCCGGTGCTGGTGGGCGGCATGATCGTCGTCTCCCTCGTCTTTGCCTGGCGGGATGTGGACCTGCGCAAGGCCGTGCTGCGGGCCGCGCTCCATCCCGCGGGTCTGGTGGTGCTCCTCGCCGTCTCCGTGCCCTGGTTCGTGCTGGTGGATCAGGCCAATCCGGGTCACGCACGGTTCTTCTTCATCCACGAGCATTGGGAGCGGTTCACGTCCCACACCCACGCCCGCCAGGGCCACAAGAACCCGCTCCTGGACAAGCTCTACTTCGTGGGCATCCTCGCCGTCGGCCTGTTGCCCTGGCTGAGCGCCAGTGTGGTGGGCGCCTGGCGCGCCCTCCGATTCCTCCGGCCCAAGGGCCCCCAGACGGTGCAGGGACCGCGCCTTCGCTGGACGGCCAGCCTGCTGCTGGCGGCCATCGCCGTGCCCTTCGCCTTCTTCAGCCTCTCGGGGTCTAAGCTACCCACCTACATCCTGCCGGTGGTGGTGCCCTTCGCCGCGCTGGCGGCGGCCTTCGAGGAGACCCACGAGGTCTGGAAGTCCCTCAAACGCGTGGGCTGGGAACTGCTCTTCCTCGGCGGGCTCTTACTGGTTGGTCTGCCCCTGGGGGTGAAGGATGGCGCCGTGCCCCTGACTCAGGTGGACCCGAAGAGCCTGAGCTGGATGCTCGCCATCGGCAGCGCCTTCGTGCTGCTGGGGTTCTGGGCGCTGCGTCCGCGCGGTCTCACCGGAGGGCGCTGGATGCTGGCCCACGGCGCGGTACTCGTGCTGCTGACCCTCACCTTCCAGCGCCTGGGCGGTGCCCGCAAGACCGTGGACCACCTCGTGGCGAAGGCTCCGGCGAATGCCCAGTGGATCAGCCACGGCAACTACTTCCAGGGCATCGCCTTCTACACCGGAAAGCGCACGACGGTCATCAACGGTACGGGCGAATTGAGGTTCGGCTCTGAGCAGCTCAAGTCTGAAGAGCGGCTTCGCTGGTTTCAGGAGGAGCCCGCCAGCCTGAACGCCACCGCCGAGCGCATGCGCGCCGAGGATCCCAGCCGCCCGGTGTGGGCGATCCTCGATCGCGACAGCTGGAAGACCCTTTCGGATGACACCAAGGCGAAGTGGGAGCACGTGGCGCGCACCCCCAGTTCGCATCTGGCGCGCTTTAAGGACTGACGTGATCTATCTCGACCACAACGCGACGACAAGCCTCGACCCTGCGGCGCTGGAGGCGATGCTGCCCTGGCTCACGGGCCTCTGCGCCAACCCTCACAGCGCCCACCCGCTGGGCATCCTGGCGGAAGGTGCGATGGTGGAGGCGCGGAATCAGGTGGCGCGCCTGCTGAATGCGGATCCCGCCGAGATCGTCTTCACCAGCGGCGGTACGGAGAGCCTGAACCACGCCCTTCGCGGCACCTTCTCGGGAGGTTCGGAGCGTCGCCGCCTGGTGGCCAGTACGGTGGAACACAGCGCCGTCCTGACCATCTTGCGCTGGCTCCAGGCCCAGGGCGCCGAAGTCGTCCTGGTGCCGGTCCTGCCATCAGGCGTGCTGGATCTGGCGGCCCTGGAAGCCGCCGTGACGCCTGAGACCGCTCTGGTGTCCGTGATGGCCGCCAACAACGAGACGGGCGTGCTCCAGCCGGTGGCGGAGGCCGCTGCCTTGGCCAAGCGCCATGGCGCGCTCTTTCACACGGATGCCGTGCAGGCCTGCGGGCGCATTCCCCTGGATGTGCGCGCCTGGGGCGCGGACCTGCTCAGTTTCAGCGGCCACAAGTTCCACGGGCCGAAGGGCACCGGCGGCCTCTTCATCCGGCGTGGCGTGCGGCTCAAGCCCTTCGTGCTGGGGGGAGAGCAGGAGCGTGGCAGGCGCGGTGGCACGGAGAACGTGCCCGGGCTGGTGGGCCTCGGGAAGGCCTGTGCCCTGGCGGCGGAGCGGATAGAGGAGGCCGATGGCATCCGCGCCCTGCGGGACCACCTCGAGGTCGGGATCCGCGGCCTGTGTTCCGAAGCGATGATTCATGGCGCAGAGGCACCACGGTTGCCGAACACATCCCTCGTAAGCTTCCCCGGGTGCGAGGGGGAGGGCCTGCTGCTGCGCCTGGGACAGCGCGGCATCTGCGCGAGTGTAGGCAGTGCCTGCACCACCGGGCGAACCGAGCCGAGCCATGTGCTGCGGGCCATGGGTGTCCCTGATGCCCTCGGGCGGGGCACCCTGCGCTTCTCCCTGGGGCGAGGCACCACCGAAGCCGAAATCGAGACGGTGCTCGGGCAACTTGCGGATCTGCTTCCGGGTCTGGATCACGGCAAATCGTAATGAATATTCACTAAACTGGCATCCCTCGGCTCCGTAGGCGCTGGAAACACGTCATGGAGCCGCAGATGCGAGATGTGATCCGAGTGGAGGGCCTCTCTAGGGCGTTCGGGGATTGTCTGGCCTTGGATGGGCTGGATCTGGCGGTGGATCCTGGCTCCATCACCTGCTTCCTCGGGCCTAACGGGGCCGGGAAGAGCACGACGATCCGCATCCTGCTGGGACTGCAGCGGGCAGACGCCGGTCAGGTCGAGGTGCTGGGGCTTCCGCCCGGGGATCTCGGGGCCATGGCGCGCATCGGATCTCTGGTGGAGAGCCCGAGCCTCTATCCCGAACTCACCGGTTTGGACAACCTACGGGTCGCCGCCCTTTACCGCGGCTGTGGCGACGATGCTTGCCGAGACGCCCTGCGGGATGTGGGGTTGGAGGACTCCGGGCACCGGAAGGTGAAGGGCTACTCCATGGGCATGCGGCAGCGAATGGGTTTGGCGTTGGCCCTCGTGCATCGTCCCGAACTGCTGATTCTGGATGAGCCGACCAATGGACTGGATCCGGCCGGGATCGTGGAGATTCGGGAACTCCTGCGAAATCTAGCCTTGGAGCGGGGCGTCAGCATCTTCCTCTCCAGTCACCTGCTGGCGGAAGTGGAACAGCTGGCGACTCATGTCGTGGTGGTCCACCGGGGTCGGAAGCGCTTCCAGGGCACCCTTGATGCCTTGCAGGAGGGGACGAAACCCATTCTGAATTTGGTGGTGGACGATCCCGAACGGGCGGAACGGATCCTGGCCTCTTTCCACGTGGATGTGGAGAGTCCTGGCGGAGGCGCGTTCCGAGTGCGCCTTCCGGACGAGGGTGACGTGGCACGCATCAATTCGGCCCTCGTTCTGGGAGGCTGCGGCGTCGTCCACTCCGCCCTGGAACGCCCGAACCTCGAGGCCCGCTTTCTCGCCCTGACGGAGTCCGTATGAGCTTTACCCCCCTGCTTCGCGCCGAAGGCCTCAAGCTCAAGGGCAGCCGAATGCTGCCCGCGGTGGTGCTGCTCAGCGCCGCACCCCTCCTCGCCCACGCCATCTTCCAGGTCAGCTACCGGGGAAGTGTTCCGATGAACGTGAATCCGTGGGTGGCGCTGGCACACTCGACCCTCTCCATGTGGGCTTTCCTGATGCTGCCGCTGGTGGCCGCCATGGTGGCCTTGGCGCTGGTGCTCGTGGAACATGAGAACCAGCAGTGGAAGCTGTTGCTTTGCCATCCCGTGGAGCGGTCCCGGCTGTTTCTCGCCAAGTTCGTGACTGGGGTGGGTGTCATGGCGCTGGTGGTGGCGTTCCTGGTGCTCCTCAGCCTGCTGGCTGCGGCCTGCACGGGTCTCCTGACCCCGGATTCCGCATACCTACATGCGCCATTCCCCGTGCTCCGCCTGCTTTGCATCCTGGGGCTGGGGGCGCTGGGAGGTGTGTTGATCTTCACCCTCAACCTCTGGATAGGTCTGCGCTGGCCGCGCCTCGCCGTCGTAATGGGCGTGAACGCCGCAGGAGGCATGCTGGCACCCTTCCTCATCAGCGGGCCCAAGTATCACGTGCCCGGAGGTTTCCTTTTCCCCTGGACGCTGCCCAGCCGCCTCCTCCAGGGCAGCTCGCTGCTCATGCCGATGCTCGTGACACTGGCGCTGCTGGTGCTCTTCGCGGTTCTTGGTCGGCGGCACTTGGTTCGGATGACGCTGTAGACTGCCCCAGGCGTGGATTCCACAAGATCCATGGGGAGGAACCAATGATGAGGCACGGGGTGGGCATGTTCGGGGGATCGGTGCTCCTGGCCGTGCTTTCCCTTCCCCTGGCCCTCGGGCTCCTCCGGCCCAACCGTTTCTATGGCTTGCGGCCGGTGCGGTGCCCGGAGAACCCCGAGGCCTGGCGGCGGGTGAACGCCTTTGCGGGTCGGGTCTTCCTGGCGGTGGCGGCGGCGGGACTGGTGATGGGGCGCCTGCCGGAATACCTGACCCCGGGCCGACAGGTGGGCTTCTTCCTCGTGCTCCTGCTCGGGGCGGCGGTGGCGGTCTGGGCTAGGACCCGGCTGGAGGGCCGGGGCGTGTAGAATGGTGCCCTTCTGCACAGGGCATCCCATGGTCGATCGGCTTGGCAAATACGAGATCCTGCGCACCCTGGGCCGTGGGGCCATGGGCGAGGTCTACTTGGCGCACCACCCCGTCATCGGGCGGGAGGTGGCCATCAAGACCATCCTCGCCAGCGCCCAGCAGGGCGCGGACGCGGAGGCGCGCTTCCGCCGCGAGGCTACGGCTGCTGGGCAGTTGAACCATCCGAACCTCGTCACCATCTACGATTTCGACCGCGACGGCGAGATCCTCTACCTGGTCATGGAATACGTGAAGGGCGAGGACCTGGAAGAGCTGATCCGGGAGCGTGATCTCACTCAGGCGCAGTATCTGGAGGTGCTGGCCCAGGTCTGCGACGGCCTCGCCTTCGCCCACAAGGCAGGCATCATCCACCGCGACATCAAGCCCGCCAATATCCGTGTGGTGCGAGAAGGCAAACGCCTCCTCTCCAAGGTGATGGACTTCGGCATCGCTCGGACCGAGGACAGCAACATGACGAGCACGGGCATCGTCATGGGCACCGTGAGCTACATGGCGCCGGAGTACATCCAGAGCGGCAAGGCCACGGTGCAGGCGGATCTGTGGGCCGTGGGCGTGATGCTCTACGAGTGTTTGGCGGGCCGCAAGCCCTTCCACGGCGAGAACACCACCACCGTGCTCTTCAAGATCGTGAGCGAGACGCCGCGCCCGCTGGAGCCCGCCGAGATCCACGGTGTCAGTACCGCCGTGCGTGCCGTGCTGGAGAAGGCTCTGAGCAAGGATCCTTCCCAGCGCTTCCTCAGTGCCGAAGCCTTCGCCAAGGCCCTGCGCGCCTCCAAGGATCCCGCCTGGACGGGCAGCATCGAGGAAGGCCTGACGGTCGTCGTATCGAAGCAGGAAGCCGCTCAGGTGCGCGCCGAGGCCCCCGTCCTGCCGCCCACCGCCGCGGTCGCGCCCCAGGCTGCACCTGCCACTGCGATGGTGACGCCTCTGGCGGCCCCGCCGACGCAGGTGGTTCCCTCGGCGGAGCCTGGAACCACGCTGCTACCCGTCGCGGCACCCGAACCAGGGACCACGCTGTTGCCGGTCGCACCTGTCCCTGAACCCGGCACGACGCTTCTCCCGATGGCAGCGCCGGAACCCGGAACCACCCTGCTTGCCGCGGCCCCCGCACCTCAGCCGGGCACGGTGATGCTGCCACCTCCGATGCCGCCGCCAGCTGCGGCTCCGGTGTCCACTCCGGTCGTGGCGCCTCCTCCGGCCCCCCGGATGGCTCAGGCCACGGCGACGCCCTCCGTCGCTCCGCCCACCGCTCCCGCAGGTGGCAACCGCGGGCTTCTGTTCGGCGGCATCGGTGCGGGCGTCGTGGCGCTTGGCGTCGGTGGCTGGTTGTTCTTGGGCCGGAAGGCCGAACCCGAGGCTCCCGCCTTGGTGCCCGCCCCGGTGGGTCAAGTGCAGACCTCGACGCAGGATCCCGGCCATGGGGCGAAGCCTCCGGTGGCCCAGACCGCGACATCCGTCCCGGAGACCAAGTCCGAGGCGGCTCCGTCGGGCAAGATCGAACCTGCACCGAAGGTCGCCACCCCGAATCTCGTGACCCCGGCGAAGACCGAACCCCCCAAGCCGGAGCCCGCGAAGGCCGAGCCTGCCAAAGTGGAACCGGCCAAACCGGCACCTGCCCAGGAATCACCGGATCAGCAGCTTCAGAAGGCGGAAGGCTCCATTGATTCCGATCCCCGTTCCGCGATCCCGCTTCTCAAGGCCCTCTCCCTCAGTGGCCCAGGGAGCCAGAAACCTCGAGTGCACGCCGCCTACCTGACGGCCCTCTACCGTGCCCGCAGCATCGCCGAGTTTGAGCGGGCTTACGACCAGGCAGGGCGGATGGGGTTCGGTCCCGCACGCATGATGCAGGCCTTCCCCCCCTTCAAGGCGATCCTGGCGGAGGAGTCGCGGCTCAAGCGCCAGAAGCAGGAAGGTGTCATCCCCGAGGGGCTGATGCGGCGGATGGTGGAAGACATCGGCGCCGGAAAGTAGGGGTTTCCCCTACTTCGTCAGCTCCTTCAGCCACTTCTCCAGGGCGTCGCCGATGCGGGCGCGATAGTCCCTGAGAAGGGCTTCTTCCGCCTGACCATGACCGGTGGCGGTGCCCTTGGCCTTGATGACGGTCTGCTCGTATTCCGTGCCGGCGCCGTCCGTGAGGGTGGCGTCAAGCGTGCCCCAGGCAGTCGTGATGCCTTCGTAGTTCGTGAGGTTGGTGCGGAAGGTCATGCGGATGATGAATTCCGCGTCCCGCTCCGCCCAGCCCAGGCCGGACTTGAGCACGGCATCGCGCATGATGTCGCCGATCCGCTTGTCCAGCCCGCCCCGTTCCAGGCCCTGCACCGTGAAGGTCAGGGAAGCCTTCAGATCATCCAGGAGCTTGTCCATCCAGAGCTTCACCTTGCGCACCTCGGCCCGCAGGGCAGGGTCTCCGCCTCCGGCGCTGAGCAGGCCCGAGAGGTCATCCAGCTTCGTGGTCTCCGCCTGGGCGGCCCGGAGCCGCTGGAGCTTGCGCAGGCGTTCGCGGGGATTGCCGGCAGCGCTCTCGCCCGCAAGGTCGTTCTGGATGGCGTCGAAGCGCGTGCGCAGTTCCCGCTCGGCAATGGCCACATCGAGGTAGGCCAGGGCGTAGACCATGTTCTCCTTCCGGTCCGTCCAGGTCTGGGCGACCGTCAGGCCCGGGAGGTCCGTGGCCTGGGCCTGGATGCTGGTGCTCTGATCGAAGCTGCGGGTGCCGGTGCCGGTGGCCTTCTGGTCCGTCCCCTTGGTCTCGCGGTAGGTCTGCTTGGTCTCCGTGCTGGCCTTCACGTTGGCCCGCAGCCGCGCCAGCACCTCGCCCCGTGCCTGGTTGCCCGCCTGCTTGATGGCCATGCCTTCCGTCGGGTTGATCTGCGCCATGCCCAGGGCGTAGATGCGTCCGGGATCCTGGGGCAGGTGCTCCACCCAGATGGGCTTCGCGCTGCCCTGGGCCGCGAGCAGGGACGGGATGCACAGAAGAAGGGCGCTGCGGTGCATGGAGGAGCCTCCGGTGCCAGGAAGATTGGGCTCGAGTCTAGCACTGCGCCAGGGGAGAGGCTCAGGATGCGAATCGCGGCCTCGTGCCAGTTTTATCCAAGCCTTGTGTGACAGGATCGGGATCTCTTGCGAGGCGGGAGGGGCGACTCTACACTCATCGGGCTTTTCACCCACGATGTCGGGACCTGGAGACCCGCAATGCTCAAGCGTTTGATGCTGGCAATCTGCTTGGCGGCTGGGCTTGTCGCCCAGGAATCCGCTGCGCCGCCTCCCCAGCCCAGGATCGCGGTGCTGCCCCTCAAGGGCTCCTTCCGCGGGCTCATGCCGGATCAGAGCGACTCGGTCTACCAGGTGGTCACCAGCCTCCTGGTGCGCCTGCGCCGCTTCGAGGTCATGGAACGGGCCCAGATCCAGGCGGTACTCGGAGAGGGCAAGTTCCAGGGCTCCGGGCTCGTGGACGAGGGCAGCGCCGTGGAGCTGGGCAAGCAGCTCGGGGCATCCTTCGTGTTCCTGGGTTCCTGGACCGGCCACGCGGATCAACAGGTTCAGCGGTCCATCACCAATCAGGCGGGCTATCAGGAGAACACCCAGTTCTCCGCCAACATCAGCATCAACCTGCGCATGGTGGACGTGAGGACCGGGCGGATCGCCCACACGTTCGACGCGACGGGCGCACCCATGATTCCGCTGAGCATCGCGGACGCCGTGAAGACCGCCCTCAAGGAGGCCGAGAAGCGGCTCGAACGCGTGGTTCGCAATGCCTATCCGCTCACCTGCATCGTGCTGAAGGCCCTCTCCGAAAAGGAGCTCCTGGTGGATCTCGGGGTGGCGGATGGGGCTCAGAAGGGCGATGTCTTCTGCATCATCCGTCGGGGAGAGGACATCATCCATCCCCGCACGGGCGAACGGCTGCCCGGGGAGAAGACCTTCCTCGCGGAGGTGGAGGTGCAACGGGTCGATGAGCGCACCTCCGTGGTTAAGGTGAAGAAGAACGACCAGAAACTCATCTTCAGGCCCGGTCAGGAACTGGAACAGAAAACCAAGGAAGCCAGCCGCTGGGAAAAGCTCGGCGACTTCTTCCGCAAGTGAATTGAGTGATTTCCCACCCTTCCACCCTTCAGGAGGAACCATGAAGAACGTTGCCCTCGCCGCCGGACTCGGAGCTCTCGTGCTCGGGATCGCCTGCACCAAGAAACCCGAGGCCGCGCCCGTCACCACCACCAAGACCAAGAACGCTCCGACCTGGATCGACAATCCCCAGATCCCCGAAGGGTTGGCCGAAACTGGCTATGCCCAAGCCAACGTCATGGGTGACAAGGGGCTGCAGACCAGCACCGCCCTGGCGGATGGCCGCCGCAAGCTGGCGGAGCAGGTGAAAGTGCGGGTGCAGGGCATGTTCAGCCAGCTCAATCAGCAGCTCACCAACGCCGCGACCGATGCCAAGGGCAAGCCCATGCGCAACGAGGTGATGATGCGGATGATTGACAACGTCACCCGAAACATCGTGGATCAGGAGCTGAGCGGCTCCACCCGTCGTGCCACCTGGGTGGACGACAACGGCGACATGTATATCCACGTCATGCTCTCGAAGGAGATCGTGGAGAGCGCCCTGAAGGCCCAGGCCAACAAGGAGATCCGCAAGGAGATCCAGCAGGGCGAGAAGTCCCTGGAAGCCGCCCTCGACAAGCTGGATGCCGCCATCGCCGCCATCAAGTAGACGTTCATTGCCTTCTGGAAACCGGTCTTTTGGCCGGTTTTTTTGTATCAACCAAGATGTATCCCAGGCCATCCAAGGGGCACAGTCCCACTGCGGAGGCCCCATGGGAAGCAGATCGATGGTGATCGTCGCGGGCCTCAGCCTGCTGGGCTGTGCCTCCGGCGGAGGTCGCGGGCAGGTGCCGGATGCTGGAACCTCGGGAACCTGTCCGTCGCCGCTCCAGGCCAGTGTGGCCGCGCCCACGTTCACGGCGCACGTCCTGCCCGCCCTCCGCTCGGGCTGTGGTTCCAGCACCACCGCCTGCCATGGCGGAACGATTCCCGCAGGGCATGTCTCCTGGGATGACAGTCGCACGGCCTCTGCGGTGCTGGCGGACCTCGCGGATGCCCCGGCTTCCAATGCCCCACCGGGGTGGAGGCGCATCCAGCCTGGTCAGCCCGACGTCTCCTGGCTGCTCGTGAAGGTCACCCAGGACTGTCCGGGCGGCACAGGGGGGAACTGCTACGGCCATCGCATGCCCCTGGGATCTCCCAACCTCTGTCCCGCCGCCGTGGACAACCTGCGCCGCTGGGTGCAGGCCGGCGCCCCCCTCTGAGTGGAAGCCCATGGCCACCTTCGACATGCCCATCACCACCTGGACGACCACGGACGTCCTGCATTTTGCCCGCCGGGCCGGGTTCGGCCTGCAGCCGGAGGCCGCGGCCGAACTGGCTCTCCTGGAGCCCGGTACGGTCATCGGTGGCTGGGTGGATGGCACCCTGGCCTCTATCGTTGGGGACCAGAGCGTCTATGAGGCCGCGGTTGCCCGGGCGGATGGGGTGGCGAGTGCCGCCAACGGGAACATCCCCGCCGACCCGGCGCCCCACCCCTATCGCCTGGAGCCCTGGCGCGGTGGCATCGCCAACCTGCAGTCCGATTTCGCCTGGCGGATGCAGTTCAATCCCTGGTCCTTCCAGGAGAAGCTCACGCTCTTCTGGCACCAGCTGCTGGCCACGGGACTCGAGAAGGTGGACAACCCGGCCCTGATGCAGAAGCACCTGAACCTCTTCCGTGTCCAGGGCCGAGGTCCTTTTGGCGCGCTGCTGCTGGCGGTGAGCCAGGATCCCGCGATGATGATCTGGCTCGACACGGTGCAGAACAAGGTGCGGCCGGGCACCGGCGATGTCGCCAACGAGAACTACGCCCGAGAGATCCTGGAGCTCTACAGCCTCGGTGTGGACAACGGCTACAACCAGGCGGACATCACGAACCTGGCGCGGGCCTTCAGTGGTTGGACCTACACGCCCCTGAACCTGCAGACCGACCCGAACAACCCGAACCGCACCCGGCCGGGAGATGGCACTTTCCTGATGCGGGCCACCAACCACGCCACGGGAACCGTGAGCTTCCTCGGGCAGACCTTCGACCTTGGTGCCCCCAGCCACTACGGGGCGGACCTCGTGGGCGCCATCCTTACCCTGCGCGGGCCGCAGTGCGCGGAATTCCTGGCCAAGCGCTTCCTCCGTTTCTTCGCGACGCCGGCCTTCGACAGCGCGGCGTTGCGCGACTTCCAGGCCCTGATCCTGGCCCTGAACTTCGATGTGGGCCGCATCCTCAAGGCCCTCTTCAAGAGCGCGTGGTTCTTCGCGCCCGTCCAGCGCCATGCGATCTATGAAGGTCCCGTGGCCTGGATCGTGCGCGCGGCGCGGATGCTGGGGCCACGCCTCGCGGGCGCCTCAGGCCAGACGCCCCTTCCGGGCTTTCCCGCCTGGCGGCTGGTTTCACCCTACTTCCATGAATCGGGTCAGGACGTGCTCAATCCCGAGGGCCCCAATGGCTGGGCGGAGCATGAGGGCTGGATCAATGCCGCGACGATGCGCTACCGGGGCAGCCTCGCCGCCGCGCTGGCGCTGAATGAAAAGAGCAGCGGCCAGAGTCTGTTTCCCACGGATGTGAATGCCTGGTTCACCAGCACACCCGCCACCGCCCGCGCAGTGTACGACCGCCTGGAGGCGTTGCTGCAACCTGCGCCGATTCCCGCCTCTGTGCGGGATGCCTGGCTGGCTTCGCTCTGGCCTTCCGCTTTCACCTGGGACGCGGCCTCCCAGGCCAAGGCGCGGGAACTGGCCTATCTCATCCTCACCTCTCCCTGGGCCCAGCTGCATTAGGAGCTGCCATGACCACCCGACGACGTTTTCTCGAAGGCATGGGCAGTTCGGTGCTGGCGGTGGGGCTCACCCGCTGTGGGGGCGGTGGAGGCAGCGTGACGCCC
Organism: uncultured Solibacteraceae bacterium; assembly: GCA_964415525.1. Classification (GTDB taxonomy): domain Bacteria; phylum Acidobacteriota; class Holophagae; order Holophagales; family Holophagaceae; genus CAZPUI01. Next base: position 17,622 of record CAYQAS010000023.1, on the reverse strand, counting down.
TCTCCGCCTCCACCACCGCCCACGCCGGTGGTGCCGCCGATCCTCGTGCTCGTGCAGATCCAGGGGGGTAACGATGGGCTGAGCACGCTGATTCCCATCAGCGGGCCAAATGCGACGGCCTATCACAGCTTGCGCCCAACGCTCCAGGTTCCTGCCGCGAACACCGTGGACTTGGGTAACGGCCTCGGCATGACCAAGGATCTGCTGGGTTTCGACGCGCTGCAGAGCGCCGGGCGCCTGGCCTGGATTCCCGGCATCGGCATGAACAACCCAAACCTGAGCCACTTCACCAGCACGGACATCTGGGGGATGGGCAGCGCCGCGCCGGGAGACACGGGCTGGCTCGGCCGCTGGGGCGACACGGTCTTTGCCGCCTCAGACACCCTTCGGGGCTTGAGCCTCACCAGCGACCTGCTGCTGATGGTGCACGGGCGAAAGCGGGACTTCGTGGGGATCACCTCAACCTCAGGCTACGTCCACCCCAGCTATCTGCGCACCACCGCCGCCGTGCCGGACAGCGCGCTCCTGAAGGCTGGGTACGTGGCAGGGCTCACAGCGGGGGTGACGGATGCACTCGCGGGCCTGGCGGCGCGGCAGGGGCAGCTCTGGAACGACAGTCAGACCACCTTCAACACACTCATCAAGACCCGCACGCCCTCCGTGCCCTATCCGGGGGATGCGGCCTTCCCCGTCAGCGGCCTCTCCGGCTCGCTCTCGAACCAGCTCAAGATGGTCGCCCAGATGATCGCCTCCGATATTCCGGCCCAGGTCTACACCGTGCGCATGGGCGGCTTTGATACCCACAGCAACCAGGCCACGGACCACCCGAAGCTCATGAAGACCCTCGGCGGCGCCGTCAGCGCATTCCTCCAGGACCTCGCGGCCATCACGACAAAGGACGGACCGGCGGCGGATCGCGTCGTTCTGGTGGGCTGGAGCGAGTTCGGGCGTCGAGCCAAGGAGAACAATGGCGGCACGGATCACGGTGCGGCCGGGGTGGCCTTCGTGGCGGGCAAACCCCTGAAGGGCGGCAGCTACGGCGGCGGCCAACCGAGCCTCAGCGATCTGGACGCCTACGGGAACCTAAAGTTCACCACGGACTTTCGCAGCCTCTACGCCACCCTGCTGGACAAGTGGCTGCTGGCGAACAGCGAGGCGATCCTGGGGGGCAAATACCCGACGCTCGGGTTCCTCTGACATGAAGGTGCGGCGCCCGGAAGCTATCGCCGAAGGCACCGCTGCGACCGGGGGAGCCTGATTGCGGACCTTCATACCTCATGGTGCCCCGGCGGGGCATGGTGTCTGATTTTTTGATGCGTTCACCGGATCAGATCCGCACTCCAGGCGTTCGAAGCCTCTCTACTGCCGCACATAGCAAGCTACGGCCACACCCTCCAATGAAGATCACTGCAGGATCCACCTTCCATTGCGGAGAAACAGTTTTGCTGGAGCCGACGTGGTCTGGATGCGAGGGATTCGGGTCACCACCTTGTGCCAGCGGAACGTGATGGTGCCGTCGTCTTTCCAGGTGGGTGCGGAGGGACCGGCCTGGTCCCCGAATACGTATCTGAATGCCCGGCGGGGGCCCTTCTCGGTAAAGCGGATGACGGTCAGGGCGTTGGGGCGGTAATCGGAGCCCAAGTCCATGGAGTAGACCACCGCATGGGTGCCGTTGGGCGACAGCAGCGGTGGTCCATCGATCTCCATGGTTTGGCCCGTCGGAAGATGGACGAGGAGGAAGCCCCACCACTCCCAGCCCGTGACCAGCACGAGGGCATGGGTGCCTTCCAGCAGGGTGCCGGCGAACCGGTAGCCCTGAAAACCTTCGCCTTCCACCGGATGGCCTCGGAGCAGGCGAGGTCCGTGGCCTGTCTCGATGCGAAGGGTGTGTCCCTTTCGGCTTACCTTGCCTCCCGTGGCCGCGATGGCCGCGGCCTCCCCCGCTTCGATCGCCTGGAAATCCGGCTCAAAGGTCGGGGGCTTGCCCGGGGGCGTGGCCAGGATGAGGGCGGCGGTCCAGAGGGGCAGCATGGGGACTCCGGAGAGAGGCCTATAGTGTGGCCCCAATTCAAGCCTGGGCTACCCCGTTCAGCCATGGAGAGGTGGCCTCCCGGGCGGCCTCGAACGCTGTGACTACGGGAAGGCACTCTTCCGTTCGTCCGATCTCATCCAGACCTCCCAACAGCGCCTGCTTGCGAGCGGGTGGGATCTCGAATACGAACGTGAATTCGCCAGCCTTGAGGGTCTGTTCCGGCAGGTCGATTCGCACCGGACCCGCATAGGCCGCGAGGGCCTCCAGCGTTCCCCGTTCGACGAGGGCGGGGAGGATGCCGTTCTGGATGCAGTTGTTGTAGAAGATGTCCGCAAAGCTGGGGGCGATGACGCAGCGGATGCCGAAGTCCGCGAGCGCCCATGGCGCGTGTTCCCTGGAGCTGCCGCAGCCGAAGTTGCCGCCGCCGAGCAGGATGGTGGCTTTGCGATAGGGCTCACGGTTCAGCACAAAATCGGCCCGCTCACGCCCATCCTCGTCATAGCGGAGGTCGAAGAACGCATGGCGCCCCAGCCCCGTGCGTTTGAGCGTCTTCAGGAACTGCTTGGGGATGATGAGGTCCGTGTCCACGTTCTCCATGAGAAGCGGCGCGGCGATCCCGGTGTGGGTGGTGAAAGGTGTCATGGGATGTCTTCGTGGCCGATTCAAAGGAAGCACCGTGGATTCGCCAACCGGCCTTCGATGGCGCTGGCGGCGGCGGTGGCGGGGCTGACGAGGTGGGTGCGGCCGAGGCGGCCCTGGCGGCCTTCGAAGGTGCGGTTGCTGGTGGCGGCGCAGCGCTGGCGGGGTTCCAGGCGATCGGCATTCATGGCCAGGCACATGGAGCAGCCCGGTGCGCGCCACTGGAAGCCGGCCTCCAGGAAGACGGCGTGGAGGCCTTCCGCTTCCGCCTGGGCCTTCACGAGGCCCGAGCCCGGCACCACCAACGCCTGTACGCCCGCCTTCACCCGGCGGCCCTTGGCCACGGCGGCGGCGGCACGGAGGTCTTCGATGCGGCCATTGGTGCAACTGCCGATGAAGACGACGTCGATGGGGATGTCCTGAATCCGCATGCCGGGCGTGAGCCCCATGTAGTCCACGGCGCGCGCCCAGGCCGTACGCTGGGATTCGGAGGCGGAGGACTCCAGCAGTGGGACGATGCCCTCGATTGGCGTGCCCATCTCCGGACTGGTGCCCCAGGTGGCCATGGGCGCAAGGGTGGACACATCAATCTGCCAGCTGTTGTCGTAGCGGGCGCCTTCATCCGCCCGAAGTTCCTGCCACTGGGCCACGGCGGCTTCCCATGCGTCGCCTCGGGGTGCCATGGGGCGGCCCTTCAGGTAGGCGAAGGTGGTCTCGTCCGGTGCGACGATCCCGGAGCGGGCGCCCGCCTCGATGGCCATGTTGCAGAGGGCCATGCGGCCTTCCATGGAGAGGGCTTCGATGGCGGAGCCCTGGAACTCCAGCACATGGCCCGTGGCGCCCGCGGTGCCGATGGCCGCGATGAGCGCCAGGGCGAGATCCTTGGAGCCGACGCCCTGGGGCCATGCACCTTCCGCCTGCACCTGGAACACGCGGCTGCGGGCCTGAGGCAGGGTGGAGGTGGCCAGCACGTGCTCCACTTCGCTGGTGCCGATGCCGAAGGCCAGCGCGCCGAAGGCGCCGTGGGTGCTGGTGTGGCTGTCCCCGCAGACGAGGGTCGTACCGGGCAGGGTGAAACCCTGCTCTGGTCCGATGATGTGGACGATGCCCTGACGTTGATCGTCGAGAGCGATATAGGGCACGTGGAAGTCGCGACAGTTGCTGACGAGCGCGTCCACTTGCTCCCGGCTGGTGGGATCCGCGATGCCCGCGGCGCGATCCACGGTGGGCACGTTGTGGTCCGCCACCGCCAAGGTGCGCGTGGGCTGGCGCACGGAACGGCCGTTCACGCGCAGGCCTTCGAAGGCCTGGGGGCTGGTGACCTCATGGACGAGGTGGCGGTCGATGGCCAGCAGCGCCGTGCCGTCGTCCCGCGTCTCGATGACATGGGCATCCCAGAGCTTATCGTAGAGCGTCCGGGGCGCGGTCATGCGGTCACGCTGACCTTGATGCGGTCGCGAATGGCGCTGCCGAAGGCGTCGGTGCCGACCAGGGTGGTCTGACCCGCGAGGTCCGGCGTGCCGTAGCCGTCGTCCAGGGCTTCTCCCACGGCCTTCTCGAGGGCGGCCGCCTCTGTCTCGAGCTTCAGGGCATGGCGCAGGAGGAGCGCCGCGCTAAGGATGGTGCCCACGGGATTCGCGACGTTCTTGCCAGTCAATGTCGGAGCAGAGCCGTGGATGGGCTCGAATAGCGGCGTGCCAGAGCCGAGGCTCGCGCTAGGCAGCAGGCCCAGGGAGCCGCAGAGCACCGAGGCCTCGTCGCTGAGGATGTCGCCGAAGGTGTTCTCCGTGAGCACCACGTCGAAGCTGGTAGGGCGCGTCACCAGGGCCATGGCGCAGGCGTCCACATAGAGGTGCTCCAGCACGACGTCTGGGTAGTCCTGGGCCACGCAGCACACCACTTTGCGCCAGAGCTGACTGGCTTCCAACACGTTGGCCTTGTCCACACTCGTCACTTTGCGGCGGCGTTTCCGGGCCAGCTCAAAGGCCGCGCGGGCGACGCGCTCCACCTCCCAAGCCTCGTAGGCCATGGTGTTCGCTCCGCGCAGGGCGCTCAGGGTGCGGGGCTCGCCGTAGTAGAGGCCCCCGGCCAGCTCGCGCACCACCACCAGGTCCGTGCCGCGCACGATCTCGGGCTTGAGGGGTGATGCGGCAATCAAGGACGGGTGAAGCGCGGCGGGGCGCAGGTTGGCGAAGAGGCCGAGGCCCGCCCGCAGGCGAAGGAGGCCAGTCTCGGGTTTGCGGGGCGCGGGCAGGGCGTCGTGTTTCAGATCCCCCACGGCGCCCAGCAATACGGCATCCGCCGTCTTGCATGCTTCGAGCGTCTCCGCGGGCAGGGGCCCGCCGGTGGCGTCTATGGCGGCGCCACCCATCAGGTGCGTTTCGAAGGTGAAGGCGTGATCGTAGGCGTCGGCGACGGCCTGAAGGCAGCGGACGGCTTCGGCAGTGACTTCGGGGCCGATGCCATCGCCCGGAAGGACGACGATGCGGGCTTTCATGGGGGCTCCTGAATGCGAGAAAAGCGGGTTCACCACGGAGACACGGAGAGAACGGAGGAAAGAGGGGAGAAGTGAAAGAAACTCAGGGCAGGGAGGATTGGCCTCCTTCCGTTCTTCTCCGTGTCTCCGTGGTGCGTTGTTTTTAGGTTTGAGCAGCCGCCAGGGCGCTTTCGCGCACGGGGACGTTCAGGGCCTTGTTGGAGGCATGGAGGTAGGCGCGGGCGCTGGCTTCCACGATGTCGGTGCTGGCGGCGCGGCCAGTGAACTTGAGGCCGTCGAAGGTGGTGTGCACGAAGGCCTCGCCCAGCGCGTCCGTGCCGCGGGTGACGCTGCGAACCGTGAAGTCGCTAAGGGTGCCGCGGAGGCCCGTGATCTTGTCCATGGCCTCGGTGATCGCATGCACAGGGCCATCACCGGAGGCGGTTTCGGTGCGAGTCTCCTCGCCCTTGGAGAGGCTGACCAGGGCCGTGGCGATGCTGGTGGTGCCGCTGGTGACCTGAAGCGCGGCGATCTCCCAGGCCTCCGGCAATTCCGTCAGACCATCCTGGAGCAGGGCCAAGAGATCTTCCTCGAAGACCTCCTTCTTTCGGTCGCAGAGGTCGGTGAAGAGCTTGTAGACCTTCTCCAGGCCTGCGGCCTCCAGCGGATAGCCCATGTCCTGGTACTTCTGCTTGAGGGCCGCACGCCCACTGTGTTTGCCGAGGACGATGTGCTCGGTTTTCACGCCGACGCTCTCGGGGGTCATGATCTCGTAGGTGAGGCGGTTCTGGAGCACGCCGTGCTGATGGATGCCGCTCTCGTGGGCAAAGGCGTTCTTGCCGACGATGGCCTTGTTGGGCTGCACATGCACGCCGGTGATGTTGGACAGCAACTGACTGGTGCGGAAGATCTCCTCCGTACGGATGCCCGTTTGAAAGGGCAGCTCCGCACCCCGCACCCGGGTGGCCATGACGAATTCCTCGAGGCTGGCGTTGCCCGCCCGCTCGCCGATGCCGTTGATGGTGCACTCCACCTGCCGCGCACCGGCCCGCACCGCGGCGATGCTGTTGGCCACCGCGAGGCCCAGATCGTTGTGGCAGTGGACGCTGAGGATCGCCTTGTGGTCGAGGTCCGGTACGCGGCGGCGCAGCTCCGTGAGGGTCTCGAAATACTCGTGGGGGAGGGTGTAGCCTACGGTGTCGGGGATGTTGATGACCGTGGCGCCCTCGTCGATGACCGCCTGCACGACCTCTGCCATGTAAGCGACGTTGCTGCGACTCGCGTCCTCGCAGGAGAACTCCACGTCCTCGCAAAGGGTCTTTGCAAAACGCACGGCGGTGCGGGCCATCTCCAGGGCCTCGGCGCGGGTCTTGTGGAGCTTGTGCGCCAGGTGGATGTCGGAGGTGGCGACAAACGTATGGATGCGGGGACGCGCGGCCTCCTTGAGGGCCTCCCAGGCCCGCGCGATGTCCGCGGGGAGGGAGCGGCAGAGGCCTGCGATCACCGGGTTGCGAACCGCTTGGGCGATGGCCCGGACGGCGCGGAAGTCGTCCTCGGACGCCACGGGAAAGCCCGCCTCGATGACATCGACGCCTAGAACCTCCAGCTGCCGGGCGATCCGGAGCTTCTCCTCCAGGTTCATGCTGCAGCCGGGGGATTGCTCCCCGTCCCGCAGGGTCGTATCGAAGATGTGGATGCGTGTGGCTGCCATGGGTGCCTCCCGCTGAGGTCGCGGTGGAGGCAAGGTTAGGTACGAACGGCCCAAAAGTAAAATTGATCTTTTTTTGAAAACGATTAATCTGACTTATGACTTTTGGAGGAGGCCATGGACCTCAATCAGCTCGAAACCTTCCTCGCCGTGGTGGAAGCCGGCAGCTTCAGCCGCGCTGCCGAGCGCCTGAACCGGACCCAACCCGCCGTCAGCCTGTCCATCAAACGGCTGGAAGAGGAGGTGGGCGAGCCCCTCTTCGACCGCACCAGCAAGGGCGGAACGATGACCGAAGCCGGTAAGAGCTTGTGCTTCTACGCCAAGCGCATGATGAACCTGCGGGAGGAGGCGCTCTCCTCCATCAAGGAGCTGCAGGGGCTCTTCCGGGGCCGCCTCAGCATCGGTGCCAACGAGAGCATCAGCCAGTTCCTGCTGCCGCCGCTCCTGCTGGAGTACCGAAAGCAGCACCCCAACATCAAGATCGAGGTCTACCGCAACTTCTCGGAAAAGATCCCCAACGAGGTGCTGGAACGCAGTCTTGACTTCGGGTTCCTCTCCTACGAGCCCTCCGATCCGCGGCTGGTGTCCCGGGTGGTGGCTCGGGATGAGCAGGTGCTGGTGGTGGCCCCCGGCCATGAGCTCACCACACGGAAGGACATCCGGCTGGCGGACCTCGGCCAATACACCTTCCTGGCCCACAACGCCCGCACGCCCTCCCGCAATGCCGTGATCCAGGCGTTCGCCAAAGGATCCGTGGCCCTGAACATCTCCATGGAACTGGACAGCCTCTACACGATCATCGACTTCGTGGCCAAGGACCTGGGCATGGCCATCCTGCCCCGCCTCGCCATCGCCGATTCCGTGAAGGCCGGTCGCCTGGTAGTGGTGCCCGTGGAGGACCTGAAGATCGAGCGCACCCTGCGCATCATCCACCGCCGCGAGCAGACCCTTTCGAGCGCCGCAAAAGCGTTTCTGGAGATCGTGCTGCCTGGGAAGGGCTGACGGGGCATCCGCTCCTCGAAGTCCGCGATCCTGGACCATGAAGGTTGGCGTGCTTCAGGCACGTGTGCGTGCCTCGAGAGGGCGGACCGACCGGGGGGCTGGAGGCCCGATGGCTTGGATCAGGAAGGGCCCCTGAGCGACTCGAGCGGTTGCACCCACACGCTGCCTTGGCGTTCGAACAGCAGGTGGGTACTGGCGGGGGCGACCACAGGCCGGCCCTGAGGTCCGATCAGGAAGCGTCTCGGGGCCTCGCCCTCTCGAATCAACGCGGCACCGCGGGCCGGCGCCTCGCCCCAATGCACCTCCTCGGTTTCGATCCGACCGCCACGCATCCCAAGCACCTCGCCTTTCGGTAGAGCCGATGGGGAGCGTTGTTCATCGGGCGACAGCAAGGGTGCCCCTGGGCCCGCTTGTCGATGCCAATAACCCACCATCCCGCCCATCTGCAGCACCAGGTCGCCTTGTTCTCCCATGCACCAGGGGCGCAGGCTCGAGTGGTGCTGGAAGGTGCCTTGGATCCATCCCGTGTCGGGATCCACCCATCCCCATCTGTCATCGGCGAGGGCGACCACCCCGAGCCGTGCACCGGGTCGGATGAAGAACCGGGCCCCGTGACCGGGTTCAAGGGGCAGGTTCCACACCACGCGCCCGCCGGGCTCCATGCAGCGGACTCCTTCCGGGGTTCTCACCACCAGCGCGCCTTCGAGGGCCGCCAACCAATCCCCCTGCTTCTCCACGTCGGAGGGAAGTTCCAGCGGCCGGTCCAGGAAAGACTGGGTGCGCTGTCCTGTGCCCCAGGCACCGGAGCGGAGGTCCAGCCAGCGGACCTCGACTTGCCGCTCGGTGCGGATCTGAAGCAAGGACCACGGGGCTCCGGGTGCTGCGAGGCCCACGTTGCTGCCCTTTGGGAGGGACACGCGCCAGGCGACCTCTGTGGGGGAGGTGAGCAGGGCGAGGCTGTCGCCTTCTCGAAGAAGCAGGCCACGCTTCGTGGGGATGAGGTCCGCGTCCTGGAGGCTCCGGGAGGTCAGCCAGCGGCCGGCCTTGGGATCGAACCAGTGCAGGCTGTTGGCGGTTTGCTCCGGCAGGCGCCGAACAAATGCGGCGTAAGCGCCCACGATCCAAGGGGTTTCCATAGGGGACGGATCCTCGATCTGAAGGCGCCAGCGCTCCTTCAGGTCCGGGCCGTAGCCCACGAGGCTCGAGGGTTCCGCGACGAGGGCCGTACCGTCCGCCATCCATGCGAGGGGTTTCCCCGGCCCCAATCGAAACGGGGCGGGAAGCGATGGTGACACCTTCTGCAGGAGCTCCGGCCAGGGAGCCCGAAGCACCCGCCAAATGCCCTCCTTGCCGGGGAGGGCCTCCAGCAGATCCGCACCGTCGAAACGGATGGTCGGGGGGGCATAGAGGCTATCCTCCAGTTCGGGCGCAGGCATGCGCCCCATTGGAATTAACTCCGGACCCCACATCGCGCGATCTCGGGATGCCAGGGATGCCAGATCGCCTCCCGTCGTGAATGCCAGTGCCAACACGGGCCCGGCATGAGCCTGAACCCTGTGGCGCACCTGTCCGCTGCCCGCGTCGATCATCCTGAGGGAGCCGTTTTCGCTTCCGGCAGCGATGCGGCCGGTGATGATGGCAAGTGCACGGATCCGTTCCCCCTCGTCGAGGGCGGTTTGCCACAGGGAGCGCCCGGTGGGGATGTCCAGCAGCCTCACCGAGGCGGGTTCGCTGTAGGGGCTTCTCCCCGCCACCAGAAGCCTGCCTTCAGGCGTCCAGGCATAGGCATCGACGTTGCTCCGGGTGGCCCCCTTGACCGGCCTTCCGGTCTTCAGGTCGGTCACCCTCAGGGTGTCGAAGCGGAGCGAGGCCAACCACCGCCCATCCGGGCTGATGGCCAGGGTGTTTGCATCGATCCGAAGGCGCTTGACGACGCGTTTTTCAGTTCGGGAGGCCATCAGCACCCAGTCGCCCGCACAGAAGGCCAACCTTCCGCCATCGGCACTCAGGGTGTGGCTGCCGGTGGCTTCCTTGACCGCCCAGCGATCCAGAGTCAAACCGGTCTCGCCGTCGATCCACTCGAAGGCGCCTTCCCGGAATACCGACAGGACTCGCCCGTTCTGCGACATCGCGGCGTGGTAGACCAGCCCCCGCTGGATTCGGAAATCACCCGCCACGAGCCTCGTGGGGAATAGAAGCAGGAATCCAAACACAAGACGGATCACGGGATCACTTCCTCACCATGGCTTTTTCCTCGGTCAGGGAGACTTCAGGTCCGCGGTTGTCGATGAATAATGAGGTTTGGTCTTGTTGTCTGAAGCAGGTTGCGAGGTCAGGCGTCCTGCTGGTCCTTCTTCCAATAGCCGGGTGCGGCGAGGGTGACCCTCAGCAGCCGGTTATCCACATGGCTGTAAAGCACGTGGAGGCTGTAGGTGGGCCGGTGCCAGCGGGCGGAGCCGATGAGTTCCGCGTCATTCCGGGCATCGGGGGGCGTCGGGATCTTCTGGAACAGCTCCTCGGGGCTGTCGTCGAATGAGAGCCCTTCCGGGAGTGCGCCCTTCCAGCCGGCGGCGTCATCCTGGCGGTCGGCGAGGAAGCGCACGGCGGCAAAGACGAGGCCCGCAGGGAGCTTGCCGTCGGGGTACAGAAGGTCGAGCTCCTTGGCCTTCTGGAAGTAGAGCTCCACGCCAAGGGTGCGCGTCATGTCCAGCATGGTGGGGAACTGGCGCTTGGTCTGGAATGCGGGCCCCCAGAGGGCGCGGAAGGCCGGGTCGATGGGCTGAAGGCCGAAGCTGTGCTGGAGGGTTTCCAGGGCGGGCGGTTCCACGTCGACTTCGGGTGGCATGGGCTTGGGATCGACGCGGCAGAAGATGCGATCCAGGGATTTGAAGTCGTCCTTGTACTGCACGGTGATGCGGCAGAGGTCCGTATCCCAGGTGTCGGTGATGCCGGAGTGACGGGCGGATTCGAAGGCCGACAACTTCTGTCGAGCCTTTTCGCGGTCATCCCCCCAGTTCAGCCCGAAGGGCAGCTCGCCCTCGAAGGTCTGGACATCGTCGAAGGCGGTGTAGAAGTAGACCTGGGTGAGGATGAGGTCGCCCGTGCCCCAGCGCATGCGAGGTTCGGCGTTGAACCATGCCGAGTCCGCAAAGCCGAGTTCCACCCCCTTGCGGCGAACCAGCACCCAGTCGCAGAAGCCACCTTCTTCGGCAGGGTCGTCGGAGAGTTGGGGGCGGTTGGGGGTGTTGAGGGCGTTTAATAGTTCGACGATGGTTGGATCTTCAGGCGCTAGCCTGAGAGCTGATAGCATGTATGGCTCTTTTGTTGTTGGTTTGTATTGTTGTAATTAGAGCGGCTGTATACATATGTGTATAATGTGTGTAGTTTAGGGTGAAATCTAGATGCATGGCTATATGCTGTGATTTACGGTCTGCTGTTTGGATGTCTGAAAATGATTTCCTTGATGGTTTTGGAATCATAGGAGTAGTCAAGCATTAATTTATATTTGTTAAATTTCCATTGATCGCGTAAAATTTCATCTTCATCAATACTCCAATATGGTGAGCCAAGTCGCTCCCTTGCTGCTGTTTGCGCCATATAAAAGTTAATATTGTGTGGAAATGGCTGCAGTGAATTTAATATATCGTCTTTCCGGTTGACGAACATTATTGCGGATATAATGGTTGATCCATCTCTCTTTGTGTCGAGGCTTAAATTTAAACTATCTGGAGTGTTGAATTTGATTGTGATGCCCTTTTGGGCGCTTTGAATGAAATAGTGATTTTCGCCTCGTTTTAGCTTTGGCATGATCGCATTCATGGCATAATCTTTAAAATCAAAATTGAATGGAATGTCGTCTGACCTGTGACCGATGAGTGATATTAATTTGCTGGGATCATTCATGGCTGCTCCTGTGTTGAATGTGGTTTTAAGAGGCGTTTTTGATTGCGGTGCTGATTAATTTGTCATAATCGCTGTTCGTTGTTTTATTGATCTTCTCGGCAGCTTTTTTGTATTCCTCAATGCAGCGTGCATCCGCTCCATGGCTTTCGAGGTCGTTTATCATTGCCTGAGTGTCCCTTTTTGCTGCACTTGATGGGTCTAATGCATCTTTATTTATTAGTGTTTCGGTGTTTCTTCCGCCATATGTCGGGCTGACTGTTTGGTGAGCTGATTTTGGAATAGCGATTGCTTGAGCTGCATCAATAATGGCTTTTTCTGCCTCTGGAGATAGATCGCCATATTTGTCCACTGCTCGTTGTATCAGTGCCGCCTTCGAAGGTATATGGTCGCGATCATACTTCCCTTCGCCGGTTTTCTTCTTCAGGTCGCCGTAGGATCCGGCTTCTCCGCACCCCATCTTGGGGCGTCCATTGACCTTGCCTCCATCGTTGCCGGGGCTCATCGTACACCGCCCTTAGCCTGGCAAAAGCCCTGCTCGGCAGGTGTTTCCGGGAGTACGGGTGGGTTGGCCCCGAGGGCGGGCACGCTCATGGGGGGCGCCATGCATTGCACGGTGCCCGTGGTATTGCCGGTGCCGGGCTTCATCCCATTCATGTGAAATTCGTCATCCTGGCGCACCATGGGCTTGCCGCCGATGTTGACGGTGCTGCTCTTGTCCTTGGGCGAGCAGATGCCCATGACGATGTTGCTTTGTGCCCCGAGCCCCACGCCGGGCTGATCTCCGAGGGTCACGGGACAGAAGCTCTGGTCGAACACCACGGCCGGCATCATGTTGAGCAGCACCGTTGGAACCGTGGCCACCGCTGTGACCAGCTGGGCCGTGACCGGGTAGGGTACGGGCGCCATGCTCGGCGGGGTCTTGCAGGAGTCCGGCGTCTTGAACACGACGATCCAGCTGGGATCCTGGCGGGCGGCAAGCTTGTTGGCCATCAGGCCACCTCGCTTTCCACGGGGCATGTGGCCGCGTCGTCCGCCCAATCCGTACGGGTGGAAGGATGCAGTGGATGTGCGGATGGAGTCGCTATGGCCCGCGGCCCGGGGAAGCCGTGCCGCGGTTGTCAAAGAGGCATGAGGCTTGGTGCTGCCTTTTGAAGCGGGTTGAGAGGTCAGGCGTCCTGCCGGTCCTTCTTCCAGTAGCCCGGTGCGGCGAGGGTGACTCGGAGCAGCCGGTTATCCACATGGCTGTAGAGCACGTGGAGGCTGTAAGTGGGCCGGTGCCAGCGGGCGGAGCCGATGAGTGTGTCGTCATTCCGGGCATCGGGGGGCGTCGGGATCTTCTGGAACAGCACCTCGGGGCTGTCTTCGAACGAGAGGCCTTCCGGGAGTTCGCCTTTCCAGCCGGCGGCATCATCCTGACGGTCGGCGAGGAAGCGCACGGCGGCAAAGACGAGGCCTGCAGGGAGCTTGCCGTCGGGGTATGGAAGGTCGAGCTCCTTGGCCTTCTGGAAGTAGAGCTCCACGCCAAGGGTGCGTGTCATGTCCAGCATGGTGGGGAACTGGCGCTTGGTCTGGAACGCAGGCCCCCAGAGGGCGCGGAAGGCCGGGTCGATGGGCTGAAGGCCGAAGCTGTGCTGGAGGGTTTCCAGGGCGGGCGGTTCCACGTCGACTTCGGGTGGCATGGGCTTGGGATCGACGCGGCAGAAGATGCGATCCAGGGATTTGAAGTCGTCCTTGTACTGCACGGTGATGCGGCAGAGGTCCGTATCCCAGGTGTCGGTGATGCCGGAGTGACGGGCGGATTCGAAGGCCGACAACTTCTGTCGAGCCTTTTCGCGGTCATCCCCCCAGTTCAGCCCGAAGGGCAGCTCGCCCTCGAAGGTCTGGACATCGTCGAAGGCGGTGTAGAAGTAGACCTGGGTGAGGATGAGGTCGCCCGTGCCCCAGCGCATGCGAGGTTCGGCGTTGAACCATGCCGAGTCCGCAAAGCCGAGTTCCACCCCCTTGCGGCGGACCAATACCCAGTCGCAGAAGCCACCTTCCTCTGCAGGATCGTCGGAGAGTTGGGGGCGGTTGAGGGTGTTGAGAGATTGGAATATGTCGATAACAGCAAGATGATCGAGTGGATTGCGAAGGATACTAAGCATAATTAGCTCGAGAAAAGGTGTATGATGTGTCTGGAATGGTTGTGTGTCTTCTGTTCGGAGTTTTGTGGCATTGTGTATCGACTCATATATTGTTAAATTGTATGTCAGGTAGTTGATGTCGTAAAATTATGCCTATCTGGTGTAATGCGGTGTATCTGCGGGTGGCTGATGTGATCACGCTTTAGTGTCGGAATGTTTGTTCTATTATTCCTATTGTGTCTATTGGCTTTGTATTGTTAAAGTGTGTGGTTTGTATTGTTGGTGCCTGTGGCAAAATTGATTTGCATGTGATTTGTATGTAATTTGCTTGTTGTTGTATGTGACTCAGTCGGCTTTGTGGCGAAACAATGGCTAAATAGAATGATTTAACTGTCAAATTCAACAAAATAAGATATTAATTTAACCAGATACGTCTCGTGTGTATAGTTCGCGCCTAAGTTTAGTGTGCCGAATCTCCATGTGTCGCTTATTAATTTACCTCTTTCAAAGGATCCTGCGGGCGCTCCAAGGTTTTGCCTCACCAGTGTTCTGCTTTGTGAAAAATTTATGTTGTGTGGGAAAGTGATTGTGTCTGTCGTGCTTTGGTTCTTACTGAAAAAAATGCTTGTTAGAATTAGCTCGCCATCTGCATGTTGTTTGCTATTAATGTTTAGGGTGGACGCAAATTGAAATGCTATTTCGATGTCACTGGATTGATTATGGATGTGAATATAGTCGTCGCCCTTTTTTGGGCGTGGGATAATTGGGTTGAATCCTAGTTTGTTTAGGGAATTTGTGAGGTTGATGTCTCTTTCAGATGTTCCAATGAGTGAAATGAGATTGTTGATTTCATTATTCATGGCCTATCCTCTTCTAGTTGACACTACTGATTGCGTCAAGAATTAAATTATCATAATCGTCTTCGGTCATGTTTCTGATTGTTTCGGCTGCTTTGTTGTATGCTTCTATGCATCTTTTGTCTGCTCCATGTTCTTGTAGCTCCTTTTTCATGGCGTCTGTGTCGCGTTGGGCGGCTTTAACGGGGTTCTCTGCGTCTATTGCTATTAGACTGTCGTTCCTTCCGCCATATGTTGGGCTTACTGTCTGGTGGGCGGATTTGGGGATGGCAATGGCTTCTCCTGCATTTACAATGGCTTTAATTGATTCTTCTGTTAGTGGTGGGAGTTTCAATTTTTTACATAGATTTCTTGCTCGTTGTATCAGTGCCGCCTTCGAAGGTATATGGTCGCGATCATACTTCCCTTCGCCGGTTTTCTTCTTCAGGTCGCCGTAGGATCCGGCTTCTCCACACCCCATCTTGGGGCGCCCATTGACCTTGCCTCCATCGCTGCCGGGGCTCATCGTACACCGCCCTTCGCTTGGCAAAAGCCCTGCTCGGCAGGTGTTTCCGGGAGTACGGGTGGGTTGGCGCCGAGGGCGGGCACGCTCAGGGGGGCGCCAAGTATTGCACGGTGCCCGTGGTATTGCCCTCGCCGGGCTTCATCCCGTTCATGTGAAATTCGTCATCCTGGCGCACCATCGGCTTACCGCCGATGTTGACGGTGCTGCTCTTGTCCTTGGGCGAGCAGATGCCCATGACGATGTTGCTTTGTGCCCCGAGCCCCACGCCGGGCTGATCTCCGAGGGTCACGGGACAGAAGCTCTGGTCGAACACCACGGCCGGCATCATGTTGAGCAGCACCGTTGGAACCGTGGCCACCGCTGTGACCAGCTGGGCCGTGACCGGGTAGGGTACGGGCGCCATGCTCGGCGGGGTCTTGCAGGAGTCCGGCGTCTTGAACACGACGATCCAGCTGGGATCCTGGCGGGCGGCAAGCTTGTTGGCCATCAGGCCACCTCGCTTTCCACGGGGCATGTGGCTGCGTCGTCCGCCCATGTCAGGAGAGGCTTGGCGGGATCGGTTTCGAACCGGGACTCCATCACGCGGAGGTTGGCATCCTCGGCGACCCTGCCGCGCCATAGCACGGTGACGGATCTCTGCTCCGTATCGATGATCAGTGTATCGATCTCCATGGATTTGGCTTCGATGGTTCCGTCCACCCAGCGGCAGGTGAGGAATGCTCGATGTCCGGGGAGGCGGAACCGAAGCTCACCTTCTGGGGTCAGGTTCGTGAGGGCGATCTCCACATCCGCCGGTGGATATGGAATCTGCTGATCTTTGGGCGCGCCGTTCCAATATGCGAAATCAAAATCCAGCGGCAGTCGCGGATGTCGTTCCCGGATCCACGTTTCATCCCACGTTCCGGCCAGGGCGATGCGGGGCTGCCAGGAACGGCCGATGAAGCCAAAACCGGCGGGCTCGGTGGAGGGATGGGGATGCTTGAGCTTGCCTTTAAGCGAATGCCAAATGGTTTTCGCGGTAAGCGGAGCCTGCGGGTAGGTGATGCGCGGGGCGGGGACGCGTTTGGTGCGAGTGGCCTTGATGAACCAGGACTCGGCAAACCCGACGCCAATCGGGTTTCGAGGCTCGAAGGTATGTGCCACAGGGCGCTGGGACGCCTCGAGCTTGGCATCGATATGGGCCGCTGCAGCTTCCGGCGAAAGCCTGGCCGACTTGGGAACCCGCTTGGCGGCCTTCTCGGCCCCTTGGTCGATGCGACACGCTCCACCGAATGCATGGTCATAGCGCAGGGGGAGGTTGGTGAACGGCTTGGGTGGGGTGAGCTTCCAGGGATTCCTGCGGATCAACCCAAGGCTGGCGACGCGCGCCAAGGACCACGCGAAACGCACGGGCCATGCGCGCTTGCGCCACTCGCGCTCCCCCGTGACGACAAGGGTCTTTTCGAGGAGGACCTGTGCCTTCGCGGGGGCACTGCTCAGGCGTTCACAGGCCTTTTCCCATTCAGCCAGCTGCTCCGCGCTGGGCTCCATGTAGGGGTTCAAACCGCGGGGCCGCAGGGGGGGCTCAGTCTTCCGGTTCGGGGCCGCAAGCCTTATGGATGCTTGAAAGCTGCGGGTGGCCCGGCCTTCCGGTGCATGGGCCACCGCCTGGATGACCACATCGCAGAAGGGCTTCCAGGGCGCGAGATCGCTCTCCTCCAGGATGCTCGACTGGTTCATCTCGCCCTCGAATCGATCCTCCATGCTGAGAGGCGGTGGTGCCTCATCCTCGATGGCAAGCACCCAACTCCCGTGCTCGCCGGGCTCGATTCGGTAGGTCACCCGCATCACGGTGGAGCGATGCTCCATGTCGTCTGTATCCAAGCTCAGGAAGCAGAGTGCGGGGAATGGGGTCAGGTTGCGGAATTCCATTCCTGGCCTCAGTTCAGGTTGACCACTTGGCCATTGATCTTCACCGGGCCGCTGCTCTCGATGCTGATGTTGGTGCCGCTGAGGGAGATCTTCCCGGAAGCATCCAGAACCAGCGACGAAGCTCCTACGGTGATGGAGAGTTTCTTGGCAACCGTGATGTTGTAATTCACGCCGACCATGGTGGTCTTGCTGAGCCCCACCTCCTCGGCGCTGGCGAGGCCCACGGCTTCGTTCTTGGCCAGGGCCACGGTCAACGCGTACGCCCCGCCCACCGTGGTGGTCTTGGCGAGGCCGACCTGCTGTGTATCGGTGAGGAGGACGTTCTCGTTCTTGGTGGACATCACCGTGAGGTTCTGGTGGCCGGTGATGGTGACGGTCTCGTTGGCCAAGACGGTCTCGGTGCGGTTGGCGCCGATGGTGATGTCTTCGTTGACGCCAACTTTTTCGGTGCGGTTGTTGTCGACGG
>CAYQAS010000022.1:0-43914 GCA_964415525.1 uncultured Solibacteraceae bacterium | reverse complement strand
CCGATGTTGGCGTTGATCTTCACCAGGAAGTTGCGCCCGATGATCATGGGCTCGGCTTCGGGGTGGTTGATGTTGGCGGTGAGTACCGCACGACCCGCGGCGATCTCCTGACGGACGAATTCCGGGGTGATGTGGCTCCCTTCAGGTCGACCGAGGTTCTCGCGGATGGCGACGAATTCCATTTCAGGCGTGATCACGCCTTGCCGGGCATAGTGCAGCTGAGTCACCTTCTTGCCCGCCTTCGCGCGCAGGGGCCTGGGCGGGTTGGGGTAGCGGATGGGGGTCAGTTCGGTGTCCCGCTCCCGAAGCAGCCGGTAGTAGCTGGTGGGACCGGAAAGCTCTTCCACGTCGCCGCGTTCTCGGATCCAACCGCCGCGCAGGGCCGGCAATCCACGGGAAAGGTCGATGGTCACGGCAGGGTCGGTGTAGGGGCCCGATGTGTCGTAGAGCAGGATGGAAGCGTTGGCCTCCTCCGTTCCGTTCGGAAGGCGCGTCGGCTGGAGATCCACCTGACGGAAGGGGACGCGGAGATCCGGGCGGGAGCCCTGGCGGTACACCTTTCCGGAGGCCGGGAAAGGTTTCTGGCAGATCTCCAGAAGGGATTCCCGGACGGTCGTATTGGTTTCAGTCATTGATGCTCCGGTGCGGTGGGGGACGGGTGCCCCGGGTAGGCGAGTCTATCACCCCATCTGATGGCTCCAGGATTCAGAGACCTCGACAGCCGTGACGATAGGTCGTTTGATCACGGCAACCCAGGCGGTGTTCCCATGCCCGAGCCCCAGAACCACCATCACGAGCACGATAAGGCCATCCCCGACCAACTCGCGCAGATTGCGCACGAGCAGGAAGGCGGCGCGGAACGTGTGCTGTACCAGATCGAGGTGGTCCAGAACAGCTTTGAGGAGATCCAAACCCTGGTAAAAACCTGCCAGGAGATCCTGCTGACCCTGGTCCCGGATTCCGAACAGAAGGCCCAGTTGATCGACATGCTCGAACAAATGGCTCTTCACGCGGACAACGGCACCTACAACGTGCAGGGCGTCTACGACCTCTTCCAGTACCAGGACATCATCCGCCAGAAGCTGGAGAAGGTGGGCCACCGGCTCATCGACGTCTCGGAATACATCCTCGACAACCTGCTGCCCCAGGACTCCGAAACCCGCACCTCCGCTTCGAGCGGACGGGACATCATGGAACGCAAGGCTCAGGAAGCGGATCAGGTGAAGGGCGACGCAGACGCCATCGTCGCGGAATTCTTCGCAAAGATGCGGGCAAGCAAGCCGAAGTAGACCGCGTGATCGGTTCTGATACGTTTTGATATTTTTTTGGTTTCCTACATAAATCGGGGCTACCCTGTAAGAGTCCGAATACAGGAGCTTCCATGCCCCGCCTCCAGCTGCTGCCGCTCGCCGCCCTGTTCGCTGCAGGCCTCTGCGCCCAGTCGCTGCCCGAGGATCCGGTCCTCAGGGCCAAGGCCCAGCGGGCACAGAGCCAAGGCGTCAAGGAAGGCGACCTTCCCCCGGTGCCTCGCACCGTCCAGGAGCCGCCGCCCCTGCCCGCACCCGAGGCCCATCCCAAGGAGGGCCGCAAGGGCAAGGTGGCTGCAGCACGCTCCGCCAAGACGACCAAAAGCAAGGCCGTGAAGGGTAAGGCTGCGAAGCAGAAGTCCCCAAAGGCCGGCGCGAAGACCGGCACCAAGAAGCGCTCAAAGAAGAGGTAGCCCCATGGCCATCCGCAAGATCGGCGTCCTGACTTCAGGGGGCGACGCCCCCGGCATGAATGCGGCCATCCGGGCCGTCGTCCGCCAAGCCGCTACGCTCAACCTCGAAACCTACGGCATCTACCGGGGCTTCCAGGGCATTGTCGACAACGACTGGCGCCCGTTTGGCACCCGCCAATGCGCCAACATCCTCCAGCGCGGGGGCACGGTCCTCAACACCGCCCGCTGTCAGGCCTGGAAGATCCCTGTGGTGCGTGCCCAGGCCGCCCGCGACCTCAAAGATGCCGGTATCGATGCGCTGGTCGTGATCGGCGGCGACGGCAGCTTCACCGGCGCCCACCTGCTTCATAAGGAGCATGGCTTTGCGGTAGCGGGCATCCCAGGGACCATCGACAACGACCTCCCCGGCACCGACCGGACCCTGGGTTTCGACACGGCCCTCAACACCGCCGTGGACGCCATCGACCGTATCCGGGACACCGCCAGCGCCCATGAACGCGTCTTCCTCGTAGAAGTCATGGGACGCAGTTCCGGCATGCTGGCCGTGCACACCGCCATCGCCTGCGGTGCCGAGGCTGTCCTCTATCCCGAGTCGAATAAAGACAGCTACGAGGAACTCGTCACCTGTCTGCGTGCCGGCTGGGAGCGTGGCAAGCGCAGCTCCCTGGTGGTGGTGGCCGAGGGTGACCAACTCGGCAACGCCTACTCTGTAGGCGAACGGCTCCGCCAGGAATACAACCTCGACCTCCGCGTCGTGGTGCTCGGCCACGTCCAGCGCGGCGGCACCCCCAGCGCCATCGACCGCATCTACGGCAGCCGCTGGGGTGCCGAGGCCGTCCACCGCCTCGTCGCGGGCGAAACGGGCTTCTACATGGGCGTGAAGCACAACGAGATCATCGCCATCCCCATGGACAACATCCACGATCCGCGCCCTGCCCCCGCCGCAGCCCTGGCGAAACTGGTCACGGTTCTCTCCCACTGAGACCCGGCGCGGCACTCAGCATGTAAGCTCTCATGGAGGGCCGCATGACTTGCGCCTGACGGAGACGCCATGGATTCGACCCAACTTGCCGTCGTAATGGCTGGCGGCCGCGGAACGCGGTTCTGGCCTTGGTCTCGAGAGGCGCGGCCCAAGCAGTTCCTGCCTTTGGCCGGAAGCGAGACGCTGCTCCGCCAGACGGTGCTGCGCCTGCAACCGGACTTCACACCGGATCGCGTCTACATCGTCACCACGGCGCTTTTGGCGGAAGCCACCCGTGCGCTCCTGCCGGAACTCCCTCCTGAGAACGTCCTAATCGAGCCCGAGGGCCGCAACACCGCACCCTGTCTGGCCTTGGCACTGGTGCACCTGGAAGCCAAACATCCCGGTGCCACCATGGCCGTGTTGTCGGCCGACCACTTCATTGGGGACGAGGCGAAGTTCCGAGCGGATCTCGCCCTCGCAGCCTCCCATGCCTTGACCTTGGGCCATCTGGTCACCTTCGGCATCCCGCCCACCTATCCCGAGACCGGCTACGGCTACATCGAAACGGAAGGCAGCGGCGCCGTCCTCAATGTGAAGGCCTTCCGGGAAAAACCGCCCATCGAGCAGGCCCTCGTCTACCTCCAGAGCGGACGCCACTACTGGAACGCGGGCATGTTCGTGTGGACGTTGAAAGACCTCCGCACAGGCCTCGCGAGCCATGCCCCGGAAGTCCTGGCACCCCTGGATGCCTGGGCCGCCGAGGGCCGCAAGGATGCGGATCTCCCAGCCGCCTATGCCCGCCTGCCCAAGATCAGCATCGACTATGCCCTGCTGGAGAAGTCCGCGAACGTCTCCGCCGTGCCCGCCTCCTTCCGCTGGTCCGACGTAGGCTCCTGGCCCGCCCTGGCTGAGTTCACCCCGAAGGACGAGCACGGGAATGCCATCCAGGGCGAAGCCGTCCTTCATGACAGCCGCAACTGCGCCGTCTATGCCGAAGGTCGCCTCGTGGCGGGTGCCGGCCTGGACGACCTGATCATCGTGGAAACCCGGGACGCGGTACTGGTCATCCCCAGAGAACGCGCCCAGGACGTGAAGACCCTCGTCGATCGCCTCCAGGCGATGGGACGTAAGGACCTTTTGTAGGAGATTCCATGCAGCGACCCACCACGGTCCATACCTCCAAACCCTGGGGTGGTTTCACCCAGTTCGTGCTGAACGCCCAGTGCACGGTGAAGATCCTCACCTGCAACCCCGGCCAGCGCCTCAGCCTGCAACGTCACCGACACCGCGACGAACTCTGGATCGCCTTGGACGAGGGCGCCCTGGTGGAGCTGGATGGCAAGCTGATCACCCCCGACAAGAACGCCGAGCTCTGGCTCCCCGCCGGCAGCACCCACCGCCTCAGCTGCCCCGAAGGGCACCCTCATGCCGTGCGGATCATGGAAGTCAGCCTCGGGAACTTCGACGAGAACGATATCGAACGCCTGGAAGACGCCTACGGACGCTCCTGAACTGGCGAGGCGAGGGAGAAAGACCTAGACTGGTCAGTGAGGTGCCCTTCGGGGCTTCCCGCCACCAATTTTCATCCCTCCAAACCAACCAGTTCCCCAGAGGAACTCCCGCTTCAAATCCCCACCACAAGCAATCCCACCAAAACATCCCACACGCAACGCCCCCGCCTCGGGGCGTTGCACTGTACAGGCAGGAATATTTTTGGACACCTGTGGAACTGATTCTACTGACTTTAGCCAAAAGCCTGTCCACCAGTGCCCCCCCAAATCCATCGAAATCCAAGGCATATTTTGAGCATTTTTTGAGTGCGGCCTATCCTAGAGGGCATGGCACGCGTCAAACCCGATTCCGAACTCCAATCCCGCTCCTCCCGCTCAAAGCTGGCGAAGCGTGCCGCACCCTACTGGCTGGTAATTGAAAAGGGGCGTGCCCTGGGCTATCGCAAGGGACTGAAGGGCGGAAACTGGATCGCGCGCTACTACGACCCAACAGCGGAGCCGCCCATGATCCAGAAGGCCATTGGAGCGGCAGACGACCACTCAGACCCCGACGGAAAGATGGTGCTGTCGTTCTCGCAAGCCCAGGAAGCGGCAAGGGAATGGTTCAAAGAGGCCTACCACACCACCACTGGAGACAGAGTTCAGACTGGGGCCTACACCATAGGGGATGCCGTCGCCGCATATGTGAAGGACCGGACAGCCGCAGGAACCAAAACAGCGGATCGCCTCGAGAAAGATCTCGAGCATTACGTACTCCCTCACCTTGGCGCAGTCGAACTCGCAAAGCTGACCAAGAAACGCATTGAGGACTGGATGAGCGCCGCTGCCACTTCGCCGACACACCGTGCAGGCCGACAAGGGAAAGCCCCGACGACCGACGATGAGATTCGGGCCAGACGCGAAACCGTGAATCGAGTTTGGAAGAATCTGAAAGCAGCCCTGAATCTCGCTTACCGCGACAAACGCATCCAGACCGACGCGGGGTGGCGCGATGTAAAGCCATTCAAGGGCACTAAGGTTGCACGCCTTCGGTTTCTCTCGATTGCAGAGCAGCGGCGCCTAGTGGATGCCGCATCCGCACCTGACTTTCGCAAACTGCTTCAGGCGGCTCTCCTCACCGGAGCACGCGAAGGAGAAATCACAAAACTCATAGCTCGCGATTTCGATCAGACAGGAACTGTCGCAACGCTGTACATCTCCCCGGGGAAGAGCGGCAAGGCTCGTTACGTGCACCTTGCTCCAGAGGCTGCAGAATTTTTCAAGGAGTGCACTGCAGGGCTGGAATCCAGCGCACCGATTTTTCCCCGCACGTGCTACGACCGAAAGCAGAAGGCACCCTTTGGCACATGGAGTCGAGCCGAACTATGCCGAACTATGCGAGAAACCTGCATGGCCGCAAAACTGGACGCGCTCGTCTTCCACGAACTTCGGCATACCGCAGCGTCCACATGGATCAATGGCGGATTGAGCCTGTACCATGTGGCTGCACAACTTGGGCACCGCGACACGAGAATGGTCGAAGAGCACTACGGACATCTGTGCCAGACCGCCAAAGCAGAGGCTGTGCGACGCTTCACACCCAAACTTGGCATCCATGCGCCCATGGAGATCGAACCATCAACTCACCCCTAAATGTATGAACGGTGAAGTTCCCCGCATCCCATCGCCCCAATCCGAAAAATCTACCCAGACCACCTCTACCCAAAGCCCGCAAGAGCATCAGAGAATGGACCTAGCCATGGGCATTCGTCATGTCAATCGCAGGAACCCTGGAACGCGATAGCACCGACGTAAGTTAGCCATCTCGGCAATTCACTCTCTACAACCATAGCAGAACTTACATGCCGGATATTTATACCCAACAAACCAGATTGTTAAAATCAAGTCTTGAGGGATATCGATGGTTTTCCAATTTATGGAATGTAGCATCTAGTGGGAAATACAAACAAATCAATATTGAAATCACAGGATTTATGGATGCAAACTTGTCAGCTGTGCTTGGAGGTCTTGTCACTCGAATGCGCAGCGAACTATACCTAGATGTCAACCTAATACGCCCCATCGGAAAAGACGGATCATTGTGGAATGTACTTCAAAAGAATGGCTTTCTAGAATCTTTGCATATTGATTCAAGAACCAGAGATACATACGGAACAACAATTCCGTATGACAGATACGAACCTAGATTTGAAAATAATTTCATGAAATCAATCCTCACATTGGAATCGAAACAAATATTGCCTGCGATGTCAGAAGAACTAAAAAGAGAATTTAGAAAAAACCTATTAGAAGTATTTTCCAATGCATCTATTCACTCACAGACCAAATATGGAATTCACGTTTGTGGCCAGCATTTTCCACGACAACATCAAATCGAATTTACCATTTGTGACATGGGCGTAGGCATTCGACAACATGTCAATGCAAAAATGGGCACCGGTTTCACCGCAGCACAAGCAATCGTGTGGGTCATGGATGGACGTAACACTACGAAAATCGGAGGCCCGATCCCAGGGGGCATTGGCCTTAAATTATTGCGAGAGTTCATTTCTCACAACCAGGGTAAGCTACAAATCATATCAGATGCAGCATACTGGGAACTATCCAACGTCGGCACACGCGTTGTCGAACTTCCAGATATTTTCCCCGGCACGATCGTAAATCTTGAAATAAAATCAAACGCTATAGACCACAAACATTATCGACTTGCCCAACAGGTGACACAATGAACCAACGACAAGAGAACACCACACACATCATCCAGCTTGCAGAAGTCATTGGCTTACCATTTTGTGTTTCACAAGACGATGGAAACGCGATTTTCTCATCAATAGAAGCAGCGCTCGACACCGGAGACCGTGTCCAAGTTTCGTTCAGAAATGTCGAGACCGTCATATCGGCATTTTTAAATGCCGCAATAGGGCAGCTCTACGGACGCTACACCAGAGAATTCATCGCGCAGCACATTTCATACACTGAAACGACTCCAGAAATAGATGAAATGATAGAAAATGTAGTCACAGCAGCAATAGACTTCTTCAAATCCCCAAAAAACGCCACAGCAGCACAAGATATGGCATTTGACTAGGGGAAACGCATGAGACTACATACAAGCAAATACCAAGACCTAAAGACAGACACCTATGTGTTTGATGCCTGCGTATGGATTTACATCAATAGCCCATTCGGCTATGACGCAAAAAACCAGCACGCCACCGCAGAATACAGCAAATTACTAAAAAACCTCATGCAAGACAAAAAACGGATAGTATTCCCATTCACCATCGTATCAGAGTATGTAAACCGTGTGATAAGATGGGGACATCAAACAGCCTCAAATAATGGCTACACAGGCACATTCAAAGATTTTAGAAATAGCCCGCATGCCGCCCATGCCACCAAACTCGCAATGGCATTTTCTAAAAACATATTCGCCATCGGAACGCCTGTTTGTCTCGGTTTTGACAAAATGACCTATGCCGATTTTGACACCGCCCTCTCGGGAGGTGGGATAGACATCAATGATCGCGCCGTGTCACTCATGTGCGCGAATGAAGACTACGCATTGGTCACGCACGATAGAGACTTTAAAACCGAATCGATAAATTTGCTCTCAGTTAACAACAACCTTCTTCGTCCCTGACAAAAAAGCATCCATGCATCGCCGTCAGGCGCACATGGCCATGATTCGTTTGTGACATTTCAAGGTTACATAATGGTCGTTATCAAAAGTAATTGCATGCAATAACCTTCTTGATATCTCTCGCGCGCGCGTGCACCCTCATCCAGGGAGGCACCCATGGCGACAGCAAACAATCCCGGAGTAGGACAGGGCAAGGGCGGTGGACGGCCGAAACGTGGTGACGTGGTGCCCGTACAAGTCCGTCTCAGCAGAGAAGCCGCCTTCGTCCTAGAAACGCATGCAGAGGCAGTGGGCCTTCCTGTTTGGCGCGTGGTGGAAGACCTGATTCGCATTGGCCTCATAGGCAATCCCGCACCCACCCCGCCACTACCACTACCTTCAATAGCCTTGGAACTGGCGAAAGATGCTTCGCTCTTCATGGAGGCACATCGAGACGATCCGCAATTGGCAATCCGTGCTCTACGTAGAGCATGGACTCAGGCGCTCCACATGGTCTCTCACGAACTTACAAATCGCCGTAGTACTGTGCTGCACGAGTGATGACAGGGGCTGGTACGACACGAAAGGTCGACTCGATGAACAGCGCAAGCATTCAAAAGATTCGCGAGAAAGTAGAGGCAGAACGAAAGACCCGCGTTCAGATTTTCCACAGAGCCGCGCTTTACCTGGCTCCAAAAATGAGTGTGGCAGACCTAGAAATACTCAAAAATGGCCTAGAGGCGATCTGGGAAGAATTTCGCAGAATAACAACTGAATACGAAAAAATCCAAAGCGGAGAAGCAGTAAAGGACAATTTGGTTAAACTCTCACAAAAAGCCGACGAATTGGGAGATTTCATCTCAAAACTTGATCTTGGCACTGTGGAGATTTTGAACAGTGCTCCAATCACCAATCACTTGCTTGAGTATGCAGCTCCTCAATCACTACCAAATCACGATCATCAAACAACAATCAAACTATCTAGCTCAAACAATGAACATCTGAAATATTGCAATGAAATGGCAGCAGGAGGTCTCTGGTACATTCGCCTAAAGTGTCTTGCAGAATTGGCCCGTCAAAAAACATATATGATCGACGATTTGACCGTTAATCGCGGCAATGTCACATTAGCTGCCCGACTTCATGGATCGCTATCGGATGCCCTTGCGAGGGCATGTTGGGAATTTGCGGAAGTCCACGGATGCCGGAAGAAGATCGTGGCCGCAGTGATATATCGCACGATCATGGAAGCTGAATATGGAGAGCAAGCCATTCTCGACAAATATGGCCGCCCCTCCACGAACAAAGGGATGAAGGCCATCAGGAGAGTTGCCTCAATGCCGCCAGAGAAGGGGGCTATTTAGACAACTTGTCGGATCGGATCCTCCCTATGCACGGCACTCCACAGCCCTGCATTCGGAGGATCACCCATGCCCAAGCTCAAACAACCGACTCGTGAACCCGCCAAGGTCCAACGTCCCGCTGTCCAGCGCATCAGCCTGTCTGTACCGGAAGCAGCTGAAGCAACCGGCCTCAGCCGAAGCACTCTATACAACCTCATGAAGGCGGAGGAACTCGCCTTCGTGAAGTGCGGGGCCCGGCGGCTGATCCCCGTTCCTGCCCTGAATGAGCTCCTGGATCGTCTCGCTCAATACCCCGGAGTTGAGCGATGAAGCCCCATCGCAACAGAGCTGAGAGCAGAAGCCTAGGGCCACGACTGGAGCGGATACGTACCCAGGATGATTTGGAAATGGCTCCACTCTGGAGAGCTATCCACCAAGAGATCGCGAAAGAAAACAGAATCTTTGAGCAGATGCGCATCCAGGAGGATTTGAAGATGGCTCCATTCTGGAGGGCTATCCGCCGGGAGAACGCGAAAGTAGACAAAATGCTGAGGGCCATGTTTCAGGCTCAGCTTCGTGAGGAGGGCGAACTCTTCATGTCCCTCCGTGAAAACGGAGAGGCCGAATGATCAAGCGTAAGAGCGGATCGGCGGATACGCTTCGAACCCGCCTGGATCGTCATGCCGTCCCCTTTCTGGCCAGCCTCCATCAGTGCAGCCTTGATGAAGCTTGGAACGTTGCGAACCGATTCCAGACCTTCCAGGATGCGAAGGCTTCAAAGAAGTCGGGCTTAAGCAAGCATTGGCTCCAATCCCTGGATGAAGCCGCTCCCGAGCTAGACCGTCTGAACAAGGAAGGTGCGGGAGTCTTCATGACTGTGAATCGCACAGATGGGCGGGGTCGTAAGAAGCCGAACATCGAAGCCCTCTTCGGGCACCATGTCGACATCGACAGCAAGGATGCATCGGCCCCTTTTGACCTGGATGCGCTCCCCATCAAGCCAACCATGGCTGTCCGAACCCCCGGTGGCTGGCATCTGTACTGGCTTGCCCAAGAGCCGATGCCTTGCGAGGGTGAGGCCCGATGGAAAGAACACGAAGAGGAACTCCGTGGCATCCAGTTCGCACTATCCCGTTTTGGCGCAGATCTGAAATCGTGCACGGTGGAGCGCGTTCTCCGGCTTCCCGGCTTCATGCACTGCAAAGAAGAGCCCCGCCTTGTAGAACTCCTCTATGCGGATGGGCCGCGATACACCCGAGATCAGATTCGTGCTGCGTTCCCCCCTGTGGCGAGGCAACGGTCTTCACCGACCGACGGCGGTGTGGCCCGGGCCACACCAGCGGATGCAGA
Source organism: uncultured Solibacteraceae bacterium (assembly GCA_964415525.1). GTDB lineage: Bacteria > Acidobacteriota > Holophagae > Holophagales > Holophagaceae > CAZPUI01. Next base: position 33,404 of record CAYQAS010000022.1, on the reverse strand, counting down.
CTCCGATCGTTCGCAGGTAACGGAGCGTGCTGGCAACTACCTGGACCGATGTGATCCTGCCATCCAGGGCGAAAATGGGAGCACTGCCACCTTCAATGCCGCGTTGAAGATCATTGGCGGCTTTGACCTCACAGAAGACGAGGCGCTGGCTCTTCTGTGTGAGAGGTACAACTCCCGGTGCGTACCGCAATGGAGTGTCGAAGAGCTTAGGCACAAGGCTCACGATGCTTGGCAAGTGGCTCAACAGAGCATGAATCGAGGCCATCTCTTGGAAGACCATGGGCGCCCGCGCGTACCTGGTTTCGAATGGAGCGAGCGTGGCCTCTATTACGTGAAGCAATCAGAAGGCCAAGACGATGACGGCAATCAACGCCAGAAGCGTGTTTGGATCGCCCCGCCCTTCTCCCTGCCGTGTCTGGTGCGCGATGCAGCTTCGCACGGGTGGCGCGTTCTTCTGACGTGGGCAGATATGGATGGGGCACCGCACGAGGCTTCACTTCCATTTGAACTCATCAGCAGTGAGGGGACAGAACTCGCAAGAATCCTTGCTCAGGGTGGGCTCATGCTTCCTCCAGGGAGTGGGCTGCGATGCAACTTCCAGCGATACCTAGCGCTGGCCGCCCGTCAGATCCGCAATCGTGCGCTCCTGGTGGATTCACTTGGATGGCACGACGGGGCCTTCATCCTCCCCGGCGGTGAGATGATCGGCTCAGCGGTTCAGCCCATGCGATATGCCGGTGAGACAGGCAATGCAGGTCTTCATAGCCTCAATGGGACGTTGGAGGACTGGAAGCGAGAAGTGGCGATGCGCGCTGTCGGGAATCCCCGCCTTGCGTTCGCCTTGTCCTGCGCTTTTGCTGGGCCCCTGCTGGCCTTGCTTCGCCCCGACGGTGGGGGTGGATTCAATCTCATGGGCTCTAGTTCCAAGGGGAAGACAACGTGTCTGGAGGCAGCGGCATCAGTTTGGGGGCGTCCCGATCCTCTCCCAACGTGGCGTGCAACATCGAACGGGCTTGAGGGACTTGCCGCACCTCGAAACGACGGCTTTCTTGTCCTGGATGAACTCTCCCAAGTGGATGCGAAAGAGGCGGGGGCAGTCGCCTACATGCTCGCGAACGGCAGCGCGAAAGCCAGGATGAGCAAAGACGGTGAAGGAAGGCGCATCAAGAAGTGGTGCCTCATCTTCCTCAGCACTGGCGAACAGTCAATCGAAGACAAGGTGGGTGAAGACGGCAAGAGAGTCAAAGCCGGTCAGGAGGTCAGAGTTCCTGACATTCCCTGTCCACCTGAAGGGATGTTCGACAATTCCCATGGGTTTGAGGGCTTCGGCCCCTTCGCAGAAGCCCTCAAAGGCTCTTCGAGAAAGCACTATGGGCACCCCTCCCGTGCATTCCTCGCCGCCCTGTGCAAGCTCCGCAGCAATGAGGCAGACCTGCGGCTCAAGCTTCAAAGCATGGAGGCGGCGTGGCTGGCCGATGCCTTGCATGGTCGAGTTGACGGGCAAGTCCGGCGAGTGGCGGGGCGTTTTGCATTGGTCGCGGTCGCAGGCGAACTGGCGCGAGAGGTGGGGGTACTCCCCTGGGCCCAGGGGGAAGCAGTCAAAGGCGCCCACATCTGCTTCCAAGCGTGGCTGAAACGCCGGGGCCACATGGGAGCATCCGAGCGAGAACGAGGCCTCCAGGCTGTTGTGGACTACCTCAATCGGTTCGGACTTTCCCGATTCGCTGAATGGAGCGCAACGGATTCGAAGCCTAATGACATGGCGGGAGTCAGGAAAAGGGCGCTCGGAGAACCCACCGAATCGAAGTTCGGAACGAGGGCTGAACAGGAGGGATGGGACTTCTATTTTTCGACTTCGGGCTGGAAAGAAGCCTGTCGTGGCTTCGATTCTCAGGCTGTAGCTCGTGATGCTATGGAGGATGGGCTCATAGAGCCTGGGCCACAAGGCAGGCCATACCGAAAGGAGCGCACGCCACACAGGCAGGGACAGTGGTACGTCATCCGAGCTGCGGCCCTGGGGGATTTTAGGTCAGATGGAACGGGGTAAGCCATGGCGGGGCCTCGCGAGGTGAATCTGCCGTTTCCCATTGTCCCATTGAGTCCAAACCTAGATTTGGTGCGGTATTGGAACGGGATAAAGAACTTGTCCCACACTTGGCCCACACCTATCCCGCCGTGGCCATGTCCAGGGATGGGATACGTGTGGGCACCAAGAAGGGACATCCCCTCTTCTCGCCTGCCAGCCTCAAGACGCTTGATGTCATTGGCTTTCCCGTGAATTGGGACACCGGGACATGTGGGAAACCAATTTCTTTGACGTAGCAACCACTTCATCGCGATGAGCATCGAGACGCCTCCAATGCGCAAACCAACCAGCAACAACACGAAAAACGAAAGCAATCGACGAAACGCGATGAAATCAACAGGGCCCAGGTCCATAACAGGCAAGGCGATTTCGTCTCGGAACGCAGTGACGCATGGCGGGTATTCGGAAGCTTTGATCGTTGCTGGGGAGCGACCTGAGGATTTCCATACCCTCATGGCTGACTTTGCAGGCACGCTCAGGCCAGTTGGCCCTTTGGAGGAACGGCTTCTCCTTCGGCTGGTCTCCCTCTGGTGGCGGATCGGGCGAGCGACAAGAGCAGAGCGAGAGGGCCTGAAAGTCGCCGTGGAAGACGCCCAGCACGACATGGGGAAGATGAGGCTTCTCACCTACGACCCACTAGAATCGGTTGTTCCGATCCCCGCTCCGGATTACTCCGAGCCGACTCACACAGGCTTCACTTGGAAGGAGAGTGGCGAGCACATAGAGAGATTGGCTCGCTATGAGAGCCAGCTTGAACGGTCGTTCTTTAGGACGCTGCACGAGCTAGAACGAATCCAGGCGAGGCGGCGGGGGCAACCTGTTACCGCCCCAGCCGTCCTGGATGTGAACTTGAGCCAATCGAAGTGATGGCTTCGTTTCGGCAAAATCCACTGGAAGATTTGCACACCCTTCCCGCGGGATATAGGATCGTGACAACGACCTTCCAATTTCGCGCGCCTAGCCGGTCAACACACGAAGCCGACTACCCTGAAGGGAACGAATATGAGTTTTGCCAAAATATTGGCATTTGGAATTACAGCCACGTGTTTCCTTTCGGCGCAATCGATAGATAAAGTTCGACCGGCGCTTCCAGGAAAAGCAGGCACAAAGAACGCCACAAACCCCTATGTATTCAAAGGGTTCAAGGTCGGAACCAAGCTCAGCGAATTGAGCCAGGACGAGATATTGAAATTCAAAATCGACAAAAATGCACTTAAAACAGATGGCTTTTTTACGGACAACATAGGTGACGCTCTTGTATCTGTTTTTTTAAACTTTGAAAATTTCGGACAAGGACTTGAACTAAATAGCATTGAAGTAAGCACACATTCAGTCAACTTCACCAGTATAGCTAGTGCATTTAAATCAAAATTTGGCAGCCCATTCAACACCAAGATTGCGATTAAACACAATGCATTTGGTGCAAAATTCCATGGACGCGAATATACATGGAAGCAAGGATTATATACAGTTACGGCCGAAGAGATAAGCACAGATGAAGACCGATCAATGTTTACATTTTCATCCTCACAAAAACGAAAATCCCAAAACGACATTCGCCAACAAAAGCAGGCACTAGATGATCTTTCAATTATTAAAACCGAGTCACCCAAACCCACAATCACACCTGAACCAACTCACAAAAGCACAAGTACCGCGATTCGCGATATCGAGTTCTTGCAGCTAAAAGCGACGTTCATTCCCCCAATGCCGCCCTACCCCAGCGTCGCCCGCATGGCCTTGATTCAAGGAGAAGTCGTTGTCGAGATGATAATTGGCCCTACCGGGATTCCATTATCCGCAAAGGCGATTCAAGGTCCGCCACAATTGCGACCAACAACGGAGTCGCATGCATTGCAATGGCGATTCGAGCCAGTCATTGCGGATGGCAAGCCCCAATCAGTGCGCACTAGGATGTCTCGAACCTACTCACTGACCAAATAACGAAACGTCTCCACTGACCCGAATCGCCAAACACAGGCGACACCCATCCATGTGAGTCCAGGCCCTTCCCCCCAACACCAATTGAGCGTTTTTTGAGCATTTTAAACAAAAAGACAAATAAAACACCTTCTAGCAATAACTTAAAACAAACAAAACGCCCCCGCCTCGGGGCGTTGCACTGTACGTGGGGAACTTTTTGCGCGGCGTGGCTTCGTCCAAGGAGCTTATGGCGGTTTGAAGGGTCAGGATCGATGCGCCGCGGGCGATCCCTCCTCCGCGCGAGGAGCCAGCTCTTCATTCCTGGCAACTCGCCGTTCCATGCAACCCGACGATGGGCAGTACGCTGAAAAGCCCGGCAAGCCGGGCCTTCAGGGGTTCGATCGACTCAGAGCTTCTTGCCGATTTTCAGAATGGAATCGGCCAGTGGCACACCGGAGGCGGCGATGTTGCCCATGTGGAGGTAGATCTGGGGTTTCCCACCCTCTTCCACAATGGCGACGGAGCCCCCGGCAGGCAGGAACTCGAGCTTGCCGCAGAGCACCATTTTCTTGGCGGCCTTGAGGCTCTTCACTTCTGCCTCACTGGAGGCCCAGGCCACGCTGGCGCCATCGTCCGCGTTCACACCGACCTTGGCAAGTTCGGCTTTGAGAACGCTGTCCTTCACAGCAATCTTGCCGGCGCTGTTGGCGCTCTTGCAGAGGAGCGCGACGAATTTGGCCTGCATATCCGCAGGCAGCTCCCCCCCGTGCAGGGACGCCACGGCGAGGGGAAGCGTGAGGGCCAAGGCACGCAGGAGCTTCATGGGATTCCTCCCTGAATATGGGGTGGGGACGACGCCAGTGTCGTCCCCACCCCTTCGGCAGCCCCAAGAAAGATCTTGAATGAAGCGTCCTGATCCCTTAGCGAACCTCGATTTCTACTGGCTGCCCGGACCGTCCAGCAAGACCTCCAGGGACTTCCAAATGGATCCGGTATTGCACCTTGCCTCGCACCGGACGCGGGTCCACCACCTCTGACTCCAGGAAGGGGCCCTGGATTTCCGTCCAATTTTTTTCGCCGGGCGCCTTGCGGTGCAGGTAGGCCCGGAAGCCTTCGGGGATCGCCCCCAGCTTCACCTGCACATGGCGGTAGGGTTCGGTCTGGAAAATCAGGTTCGGGAGGGGCGGCTCGGGAACCTGAGGCACACCCACGCGAGTCTCGACGCCCTCCGAGAGGGCACTTCGGATGCCCTCTGGAGAGAGCGCCACCAGGCGGTAACGGTAGGTCTGGCCGGGATCGACCCAGGCATCCACATGCTCCCGGGCCGTTACGGGGAGCGGCTCGCCCACCATCACTTCAAGGCCATAGCCGTCCGTCCGCTTCAGCGCGCGCAGCACCAGGAATTGGGCGGTGCGAGATTCCTGGCCCGCAGGCCGGAACTGGAGCGTCACCTTGCCGCCGCCACCATCGATGCCCTCGAAAATGGGGGGCGGCGGCACCTCGCGGTTCGGCCGCACGAGGTTCACCGGCTCAGATGGCGGGCTGGAGAGGTTGTCATAGGAGATGGTGCTGACGCGGTAGCTCATGGGCCCGCTGACATCATCCGTGAGCAGGTCCTCGAAGCGCCCACCCCTGGTCAAGGTCGAACCCACGCGGGTCCACTCCCCCTCGCCGACCTTACGTTCCACGAGGAAGCCCGCCACGGGAACCTCCGGCACCTGCCAGGTCAGGACATGGCCCAGGGGATTGGCCTCCACCTTGAAGCTGGCCGGAGCCATCGGCGCAGCCTTGGACAGGGCGATGGCGTGGCGGGTCGGCCCTGGGTCCCCAACATTGCCATCGGCATCCACGGTGCGAAGGCGGTAGTGATAGCTGGCACCCCCGCCGATGGAGGCATCCTCGAAACGCGTCGTCCCCACGGTCAGAGGCTTGGCGGTGAGCAGCTGGAAGGGGCCGCTCGGGGAGAAAGCCCGCTCCACCAGGGTGCCTGCGCTGCGTTTCGTGGGACTGGGCTGGAAAGTCAGGAGGTTCAAGCCGGGCTCCGGCAACACCGCCAGATGCGCCGGGGGCCTCAGGGTCGCGGGATCCGGGAAGAACACCCCCACCGCCACGTCGGGAGATCGACGGCCAAAAACGTCCACCGCCCACACCCGGTATTCGTGGGACTGATCCCCGGCCGCCTCCCGATCCTCGAAGGCGGGTTGGGTGGGATCCCAGACACCCAGCACGAGGGGTTGGGTCGTAAGAACCATTTCGCCCCGGGCCACCCGGTAATCCACCACCGGAACGTCGCCGCCGTCCACTGGGAGCCAGTACAAACGCACGGTTTCCTTGCCCGTATCCGCCCTCAGGGCTTGGGGTGCTTTCGGAAAGGGTGTGGCCGAAGTTGGGTCCACCTGCGGGCTTGTGAAACGCGGCCCCACGGCCTTGCCGCTGCCGTCCAGACCCACGAGTGTGTAGCTGCGACGCCCCATGGGCTGCGATGGAAGGGCGACGGCCATGCCCAAGGCGCGGCCCATGGCGATATTGTTCCCCGCCTCCACCAGGGCCTGAAGCGCCAGGAGACGGCGCCGCCCAGGGTCCTTTTCCGACTGCAGTTGCCCTTCGAGACGCCCGGCTTCCGCGGCCTGATCGGGAGGCAGGGTCTTGAGGACTTCGGGATCGCCCGCTTTCAGGCGAGGCACCAGCACCTTGCCACCTTCATCCAGCACCTGCCAGCCACCGGCAGGAAGGGGTTGGTTCTGCGGTGGCCACACCAGGAGGCGAACCTGGCCCCCGCCGTCGGAAACGGCCAGCAGCGCCCCGTCCGGCGCGGACCGACGAGGGGCCTGCGCGGCGAGGACCAGGGGAATCGAGAGGAGCAGCAGGGTACGCATGGCAGGTCTCACATCCTCACGTTGAAGCAGATGTCCCCGAGGGGCCAGGGAAGGTCCAGGCAGCACGAGGCTGAAAGGCTGATGGGCAGGGCCTCGGCGTGGATGTTCGCCGTGACTCCCGCGCTGACGCAGGCGCCCAAGGCACAGGCCCCCGCCCGCAATCCGGCGCCGAAATCGCCGATGAGCTTGGGCTGCGGCGTGACCTGCAAGCCCATGTCCATCCAGCCCTTGGCATAGGCGCTCCCAACATTGCCGCTGCCGACACCCATGTACCATTCCGCTGTGCCGCCGATGGCCAACCCCACGTCTTTGCCCAGCATCAGGTAGCTCTGGGTCGTGTTCCCCATCAGGCGACCCACGATGCGCTGTCCATCCCGCTGACCGGCATAGATGTGCCACGTGCCGCCGCCGACGTGAAGGCTGCAGGCCGCATTCTGTTCGGTCTGGCCCAGGTCGATTTCCGCCACGCCCCCCAGGAACCGGAAGCCGCCCCACATCCGCCCATCCAGGGCACCGTTGGCGAACTGGAGGTAGCCTCGAAGGGGCGGCGTGCCGCTGGGATTGCGCTCCAGCAGCCAGGAACCGAAGTCGACCCGGGGCGAACCCGTGGACTTGATGGTGAGCATTCCGTCCAGGGTGTAGATAAAGCCATCCCCTGAACCCAGTCGCAGCCCTGCCATGAGGAGGGTCTCTCCCTTGAAGTCGGGCTTGGCACCGGTGATGGTGGTGCTCTCGGTGAACACCTCCTTGCCGAAGTTGTAGGCAAAGCCGCCACTGATCCGGTAGAGGCTCACGATCTCGGGAACGATGACCACCCCGCTGGGCCCCAGGGGGACATCCATCCGGGTGGCGAAGTAGCTCTTCTTGTTCTCGTAGCCCAGAACGAACTGCGCCCGGAACGCGTTGCCGCCAAAGAGGGCCAGGTCCACGTCCCCGGTGTAACGCACACCGGGAAGATTGGGCACGTTGCCCGTGGAGCCGCCGCTGTTCTGGTGCTGCGTGGTGATCTTCGCGTTCATGGCCGGCGAACCCAGCGGGAAGCCCACGTTCATCGTGAAGGGGGCCACTTTCACTTCCGGGGCGACGTAGTTCGCCACGCCCCCGCCCGCCATCAGGGGAAAGTCCATGGACACCGGCGCGGGCGGGATCACCTCATTTTCGGAGAGCTTGAGCTGAGCATTCACCCGCACCGTCAGTGGGTTGGCTGCATCCGGGTTGCCGATGAGGGTCACCGTCTTCAGTTCGGCGGGCGTCGGGCCGAGGTGGCTCTGTTTGTTCAGCGTCACTGTGGTGCTGCGAGCGCCGTCGTCCCCGAACCAGATCCGACCGTCCAGGCCGAAGCCGATGCCTTCCACCGCAAAGCTGGTGAAGGGCTTTCCTTCGGTCTTCAGATCGAAGCGAGCACGGCCCTGGAGCAGGAAACCGCCATCCTTCACTTTGCAGAACTTCAGGTGGGTCGGCTCGATGGCCATGGGACCGCCCGCCAGGGTGGGCCGCTTGCCCGCCTGCAGTTCGTCCAGGCAGACCTGATATTCGCCGTTCGCCATGCGGATCCACTTGCCGTTGCCCTTGATGGGCTCCTTGAACCAGGGGGTCCGCACCACCATGTCCGCGTATTTCGCGGTGTAGGTGCCGTCCTTGCGGCCCGTGAAGGCGATGTTGCCAATGGCGAGGCCGCCCTTGCCGTACTCCACCGACCAGGGACCGGTGTCCAACTTGCCCACCACACCGACCCCGCCTTCCATCGTCCAGTCCTTGGGCTGGGGCAGCGGCTTGGCCCAGGCGCCCCCGCTGATGCCCAGGGTCGAGGGCTCCACCGTGACGGTGCCGAGGTGCACGCCGGTCCAATCGGGCGTCTTGCCGCCCTTCGGATCCGCGCCCTCCTTGGCGCTCAGATCGATGGTCACCTCCGTGGCGGAGAAGCTCCAGGGCGTGGCGCCCAGGTTGCTCTTGGGCAGGGTGAGGCCCTTCACGATCCAGTCCCCTTGAGGCGTGAGGGGAGCCTTGGCCTCCCACGGGGTCTGGGTCACGCTGTCCTTCACCAGGGTGATGGTGGGGTCCGAGGCATGGAGGCTCAGGGTGGCCTGAAGGTCTTCCGGCGCGTTCTTGTCCTTCACCGTCGCCTCGACCTGCTTGAGCGTGCCCTTCACGCCGGGGCCGAGGTAGGGCTGGTTAGCACTCACATTGAACGCGCCCTGGGTGACGGTCACGCCCTCCACCAGCCAGTTGCTGAAGGAGACCTCCACGGCACTGTCCCCCACCGCGTCGGGGGCGGTGGCGCTCCGAAGCTTGACCAGAAGAGAGCCCTTGCCGGAAGCACGCTGGAGGCCACCCTCCGGTGTGAGCTTGAGGTTGCTGAGGTTGGTGACGGGGAAGAGGCCGTCCTTCACCGGGAAGAAGAAGGTGCAGACCTTTCCTTCTTCCGCGGGCTTCACCTCATAGGCGGCGGTGGTCTCCACGCGGTAGGGCGGTCCCTGCTGCAGGACGCCCGCCAGTGCGCCGCCCACCTGGCGGGACAGGCCGAGGCCAGTGGCCAATGCCCCGGCCTTGTGAAGGGAGATGAAGGCTGGCTGACCCGCGCCCTGACTGGGATTGAGCAGGCCGAGGGCCACCTTGGTGCCGCCCCTTCCGACGGCATCCACGAGGGTCTGGGCCAGCTGCGGCGAGGGTGCTCCCCCCAGCGCCACACCCTGGGAGAGCTGCACCAGATGCGTGAGGTCGGCGTCCGTCAGATCCGCGGATTTGCTAGCCACCACGTGGGCCTCCACCGTGACCCGGTGCTGGCCGATGGCATCCACCGGCAGGGCCGGGGTGTTGACCAGCAACTCCGAAATCAGGGGATCCCGGCAGGCCTGGGACTGGGTTTCCGTGAGATTCGCCCGCTCCTTGGACATCACGTGGTCCTCGCGGCTGCCCACCTGCTTGCCGTCCACCTTCCAGACCACCCGCAGGGTGCCGTTGCCGTAGAACCGGACCCGGGTCTTGGCGATGTAGGCCAGATTGCACGGCGTCGTGACGGGGACGGGCGCGGTCTCAAAGGTCCTGGCACCCGATCCCGCGGAGGCGATCCCGACGCCCGGGAGGTTTGGCTTGGCGCCGCCGATCGAAGGCGTGCCTGGAGGCAACGTGCCCACGGCGAGCTTCGGCACCGCGGGCGTCGGGAGCCCGGGGGTGGGGGGTTTGCGAGGGGCCATGGCCGCGTCGCGGGCGGCAGCCTGGACCCCGAGCTGGGGATTCCGGGGCGCCGCCGCCTCTTTCGGGAACTCCAGCTCCGTGGAAACGAGATGCAGCGGGCCGTTCGCGCAAGGATCCTTCCGCGGCACGATCTTGTTCGGCTCGCAATAGACGGCGAAGGCTCGGGAGAGGGCCTGGGACGCGGAGGGCGGACCCTGAAGGTAGGTGATCCCGGGAGCCGTCCCCAAGGCGCCGACCGCGGCGGATGGGGAGACCGACGACTTCACGCCCGATTTTTCCGTCCGTCCCAGAGCCGAAGATACCTTGAGCAGCGGCGCGCCCGTCGCCAGGGTCGCCCCATTCAGGCGATGGAAGGCCCCCGCGAGGCCATCCGAGGGCGTCAGGGCCTTGCTCACATCGCCCACGAGCCCACTGCGCACCATGTCCTCATCCGAGAGGACGAAGACCTTCACCATGTATTCGGAGGCCCGGCGATAAACGTGCTGGAAGGCGCCTTTCTCGATCACGTACCGACCGTTGTAGTCCGGGCCGCCCGCCATGACAGGGTCCAGCGGTCTGCCCCGGAAGGGCTCCACGGTGCCATCGCCCCAGTCCACGAAGACGTTCTTGAAGGCCACTTCCTCGACCGAAGCCGTCGCGTTCTGAGCCGCAGGCGCACCTGCGGAGGCCGCTGCCGAAATGGCCGCACCGATGGCGCCACCGACACCACCACTGCCCCAGCCACCCGCCCCACCCTGAGACTTGATCATCGATGGGATCAGCCGGTAGGGGACGTTCTGGCCCAGGTCAAAGGTGCCATGGAGACGGATCACATCGTGGACATACCTGGATTCGCCCTGGGACGTCTGGCCGCCGCTCTTGGTGGACTTGCTGTCCGACTCGATCACCACGGTCAGGTTCTGCGATCCGATCGTGCACATGCCGGGCTTCACGCCCTGGGCGGTGACGGGCTGGCGCAGGGGCCAGAAGTCCGAACGGGAGACCTCCGCCACCATGGTCTTGTAGACCTTGGGCTGGTCCTTGGCCTGCAGGTCAGCCGCGTTGGCCACCGCAGCCGTGGCAGTGCTTCCCATCTGCTGCTGGAGGCTCGGCAGCCCCGAGGAACCCGCTTTCGCCGCGGGCATGCCCCGCCTGGGCTTGGCATCCGTGCCGCTGGGCTGGCCCGCCGCCAGAATGGTTTGGACTGAACCCGCCAACGGACTCCCGCCAGACTTGGTGAGGACGGACTTCAGTCCCGTGGGCGCCTCCGGACCTCCCAGAGCCGTCGTCACCGCTTTGGTGAAGCCGGGAACCAGCTTGATCGGGGCCTCCGCAGGCATGTCCTCCGGCGCCAGGCAGGGGAAGGACCGGAAACCCACCACCTGCCAGACGAGGTCCGCAAACTTGCGTAAATTCGCAGGGATGGCGGACGCCTGAGGGCTGACCGCGGGGCTGGAGGAAGCCGCGGACGCCTTCGCACTGACCGCCCCTCGGCCGACCACCGCCCTCTGGCTGCCTCCCGGCCTCGCGGCGCCATCGCCCTTCGTCGAGGCGATGGCCGTCGACGGTGCCGCCGTGCCCACGTTCGTCTGCAGCGTGTGCTGGTCATCCCGACGGCCCAGATCCTGCAAAAAGGCGGGGGTGACATTGAAGGTGGAGGTGCCACCGTTCAGTTTCACGGTCCGCAGCAGGGCGCCGTCCTTGGCGTCGTGGATGCGCAGTTCGAAGTATTCCGCCGCACCCGGGTTCTTCTCCGACCACACGAACTGGGTCGAATCCCGAAGCAGGGGCGGCAGGATCTCGAATTCCTCTTCGCTGGCACCGCTTCTCTGGAAGACCGGAGCCTTCAGGGTGATGTCTGTCAGCTTGAGCTTCTGGCCCTCCACACAGGCAATGACGCGCTCCTTGCGAGCCGCGCCCTTGCCATCCACCACCGCCTTCACGCCGGGTTCAAATCGGGCGAAACCCGGCGTCACCTTGGTCACCTTGGTGAGATCCAGCGCCGGTGCCACCCGTGGAGGCGTCTGGGTGAACCGAATGCCGGAGGGACTGTCCCCGGCTTTGGTCAGCCCTCCGAGAACTTTCCCCACCCCCGCCTTGAGACCGCCGGCGCCCTTGCCATCCTCGGCCTTGGTGAGGCCCAGGCCCGCTCGGGTGTCCCCGATCTTGGCCAAGCCTCCCGCGGGCTTTTCATCCCCCACCTTGGCGAGGATGCCCGCGGGTTTGTCGCTCGCCCCCAGCACGGCGCCCGCGGCAGCTTTGGCGAAAGCCGGGGCTCCAGGCTTCAGGGGCGTCGGAGGCTCCGGGGGTTTGTTCCCCGGTAGCACGCCCGACAGCACCTGGCTGGGAGTCCCCCCGGGAGGCACAACAGCGCCCGCCGCCCGCGAGAACCCGAGCCTTGGCACCACCTCCAGGCGGGCCGTGCCCGCGGCACCGCTCCCCGCCTTCAGAGCCTGGAGCGTCCGCGCACCCGCAGCCGCGCTCGGCGCCACGAAGACCTTCGCCAGCGCCTTCTCCGGAGACAGGATCCGCAGCGGCCCCACCAGCGTGATTTCCTTTCCCAGGTTCAGGCTCATGCCTGCCGAGAAGCCGCTGCCCGTGAGGGTGAGTTCTGCCTCCTCCCCAGGCTTGACCGATGCCGGGCTGACGGACTGGACCGAGGGCCCCTGGGGCGCCCCGGCCAATTTCACAAAGTAGCGGATCACCGGAACCTGGAAGGCCAGCTTGGGCTGGCTCACCTTCAGGGTGACGGTGTGCTCCCCTGGCACGTTGGTGGGCAGGCTGATCTGGTATTCCCCCGCCACCGAGGTCGCGAGGGTGAAGGTGTTGGAAGTCCTGGCCTTCACCAGCCCCGAGCGTCCGCTGCCGAGGGTGGCGGTCTTGGCGAAATTCAGCTGCTGGGACACCGAGCGTTGTACCTGGCCGTCCACCACCCACTGGGCCTGCAGCTGACCCGTGCCTTCGAACTTGAGGTCGGCATAGGCCACCAGATCCTTCGCCCCGGTGGTCACGGTGCGGTCGGCGCCGCCATCCTCCCAGCGCAGGGCCATGTAAGAGATGCTGAATGGCGCCCCGGCACCCTGAAGCCCCACGCCCACGGATTGCTCGAAGGTCCTCGGGAAATCCTGGATCAGATCCCGCACCGTCACCTGATAGGTGCCCGCCTTGGCAAAGACATGCTCCACCTGGGCTGGCCCGGATTGGACCGGACTGCCATCCCCGAAATTCCACTGGAGGGCGCTGGCGAAGGCGGCATCCAGGCGCAGGGCGGCCTTCTGCCCCGGCAGAATCGTCTCCGGCGTGATCACCAGATGCCGGGGCTCCGTCACGGTCACCTGCACCTGCGCAGTGTTCCCGCCTCGGGTCGCCTTCCCGGTGAAGGTGCCCGCCTTGCCATAACGGTGGGTGACCGCAGCGCCTCCGGTGCCGGTGGTGCCATCGCCGAAGTCCCAGGCGACCCCCCCCAGTGCCCCGCCGTCCAGCTTCAAAGCCGTCTCCCCATCCACCCGAGGCTGGGCCGTGACCACCTTCAGGGGGGAGATCAGGGACACCAGCTTGAGCTGCTGCATGGGAGCCGCAGCGACGATCAGGAACGAAATGGCGAAGAGACGCATGGCCACCTCCAAGGAAGAGGTCTTTCAGGACATCGACTGTCGAATCAGATCGAGCAGCTACTTGGCAGAGACGGGCTTCTTCACGGGCGCCAGGACGGTGATCCGGGCGTTGCCCGCCGGTCCACCCCCGGGCTTCGCCACGCGGACGATGCGGCTGCCGGGGCGGGCGCTGGGAGCCACGAAGACCTTGACCACCGCCGTCTGGGGATTGAGCACTCGCAGGGGCCCCACCACGGCGATGTCGCGACCGAATTCCGGCACCATGCCCGCCACAAAGCGATCGCCACTGAGCTGCAGTTCGACTTCCTCGCCCGCCCGCGTGCGGCTCGGGAAGGCGCTGCGGGTGGCGGGGCCCTCGGGATCCGTGCCGAGGCGCACGTAGTAGCGCAGCACCGGCACTTCGAAGGCCAGGGTCGGCGTCGTCACCAGCAGCGTCACGCGGTGCTCACCGGGCAGGTTCGTGGGGAAGGACAGCCTGGGCGCCGTCGGCTGATCCTGACCGCTCGTGAGGGTCGCGCGGCCCGCGAAGGCGAGCTGCCGGGTCACGGTGCGGAAGGGCACACCATCCACCATCCACTGCGCCTGCAGCATCCCCGCGCCCTCGAACTTGAGGTCCGCGTAGGCCATCAGGCCCAGCTCGCCCTGGGTGACTGTCTTGTAGGCGGTGCCATCCTCCCAGCGCAGGGCCAGGTAGGAGAGGCTGAACGCCGCGCCGGGGCCGGTGTTGCCCACAGTCACCTGGGTCTGGAAGGACCGTCCGGCGCCATTGGCATTGCGATCCCAGACACTCACGGTGTAGGTGCCCTTGCGGGCGTAGGTGTGGGTGGCGGTGGCGCCTGGAGCGGAGGAGTCATCCCCGAAGGACCAGCTGATCTCCTTGTCGTTGAAGAAGTTCAGGGCACGGAAGGTCACCGGCTGTCCGGGTTCCGGCGCCGCAGGGCTGAAGACGATCCGCCGGGGCTCCACCACCCTGACGCTGCGCTGCACGCTGGCGGTGGTGCCCGTGGTGGCGTTCAGCATGTAGGTGCAGCGTGCGAGGTAGGTGCCCGGCTGCGTGTAGGCATGGGTAGCCACCGCCCCGCCTTCCTGAGGCTGGGTCCGGTCTCCAAAATCCCACGTGGCGCGAAGCGGCGTGACGCCGGCGAGGGTGAAGGTGGTGATGCCATCCACCCGCGGCTGGGCAGGGGCGACATCGAGGGTGGCCTGGGCCTGGAGGACCAGGGACGCGAGGGCAAGGATGAGCGCGCGCATGGGGCCTCCGGTCAGAACGAGAAGTTGAGGGTGAGGGATGTCCGGCGATCCGCTTCCGGAAGGCCTTGCATGCGGGTCATGCGGTAGCGCAGGGCGAGGATGGCCTGACCCCGGTGGAATCGCTGCTCCAGGTGGGGCGTGAGGAAATACTGCAGGGCCGCATCCACGTTCGTGCTGGTGATGGGATCCATGGCCGGCGCCTCCGTGCGGTTGTAGCCGCCGTTTAGGGCCAGCACGAGCTGCTTGGGCAACAGCGTGATGTCGCCGTTGAGGAAAGCGCTGGAGACCTTGGTCTCGCTGCCCGTAAGGTCATCGGTGTTCTTGGCGTAGGAGAAGGTGGGCGCGAGGCGCACGCGGTCGGGCTCATTGAAGGAACCGCCCAGGGTGACGGTGGTGCCGCGCCCCTGGGTCCGGGTGACGCCCGTGCCCTCCAGCCGGTCCAGCTGAACCTGGAAGGTCATGGCGCCCTTCATCCCCAGGCTCCAATCGAAGCCGCCAAAGGCGCCGGTCCGGTCGCTGTTGGCGAAGGGCACGCTGGCATCCAGGGGGCTCGCCGCCTCCTGGGAGCCCTGAGTCAAACCAGCCTTGAGTGTGAACCCCTCAAGGGCCGTCCAGCGCGCATCGACGTTGCGCACGTCGTTGCGGGAACGTGTCTCCAGCGGGTTCGCATTGGGATTGTTCCGCTCGGACGTGAGGCTGGCGTTGAGGGACCACCTGGGGTCCAGCATCAGCGAGCCGCCCGCCTCTACGCCCCGACGGTCGCCTTCCATCACTGGCAGGCCCAGGGTGCCGAAGTCCCGCCCGATCTGGCGGTACGAGCCACGGAGGCTGTATTTCGATTCAGACCATGCGCCACCCAGGCGCCACGCCTGATCCTGCACCTTGCCCTCGGCATCCGTGAGGTTCTTGTCGTAGCTGCTGCGGGCGTACTCGCCGGTCAGACTGAGGCGGTTCTCCAGAAGCGTTGCTTCCGTGGTGAGTGCGGTGGTGGTGCCTTCCCGGGGCGTCATGAAGGAGGCAAAGCCCGCATTCACGGCGGCGGCGGGATCGTCCTTGCCGGTGAGCAGCACGAGCTTGGACTTGAGCCGACCTTCAAACCAGGCATAGCCCAGGGCGCCGCCAAAGAGCTCCGTGCCCTGCACGGGCCAGGCGAGGCCGCGGAAGCCCGCCAACTGCACCGTGTTCACGGCGAAGACGTGGGCGTAGAGCCGCCTGTCATCAAAGAGGTAGTCCATGCCGCGCCGCCCCGCGCCGCCCACGGTGAATTCCGATTCCTGGACCACCATATCGCCCGCCTGCACGCGGTGTTCCCGGTAGCCGTAGTGGCCGCGAACTTCCGCCACGCTCCAGCGGTTCTGGCCCGCCGCAGGCGTGCCCTGGTAGGCCACCCGGGTCTGCAGGCTGAGCTTGTGCTCCCCGGATTCCATCTCGTAACCCAAGGCCACCTGCCCGTTGCTGAAGAAGGTCTGCTCGTCCGGCACCTTGTTCGTGTGCTGGAGGACCTTCTCCAGGCTGGCTTCCACCCGGAAGGGCACTTTGTGAGTCGGTCCGGCCTTGGTTTCGGGTGTGGCCACCCCCAGTTCCAGCGATTCGAGGGCCGTGGGCGCGCCCTCCGGAAGGTATTTCACCCCCGCCGCTTCCTTGTAGGCCAGGTAGAACTGAATGGCCTTGCCGCCCACCTCGGATGCGGGAAGCGCCGCCACAAGGCCACCATCACCGGGCACAAGCGTCAGGCTGCGGAACTCTTCTTCCCCCACAGCCCGGTAGAAGACCGTGGCCCATTCCACCGGCGCGGAAGGTCGGAAGGTGAACCGCAGGGGTTCCCCGGCGGCCTTGGGCGCCAGGGCCTGTAGGGGAGACGGGGGTGCGGGAGGCGTCTGGGCCGACGCGGTGAGTCCACAGACGAGGGCCGTGACGAGCGACGAAAGGAGCAGCCTTGGCAGCATGGAGGCCTCACGGGTTGGAGTGTGTCGATCTTATCCAGGTGAGGTTCCAGCGTACTCAGGGGATCTGGCACCCTTCCGACCGGTCAGGACATCGGGGGTCGACCGGTCACCATTTTCGGTACCAGAGGGCCTGCTGCATGACCGGCTGGGCCTTCAGCTCCAGGGCCGCCATCTGGCTTTCCGTCAGGGGCTGGAAGTCACGGGCAATCGCGATGTCCTCCTCGAGCTGAGCGATGCTGTCCACCCCGAGGATCACGGTGCTCACGGGCAGCGTGAGGCCATAGCGCAGAGCCTCCTTGATGCTCAAGGTGCCGTTGCGGGTGGCCTTGATGGCACCCTTCTGCTGATCCAGGGGCGGCGGCGTCCAGGCCGCGAGGAGGCGCCCGCGGCTGGGGATCTTCATGCCGATGATGGCGATTTCCTTTTCCACGGCGTAGGGCAGTAGCTCCTTCTTGAAGCTCTGGTGGTGCGGATCCGCGGCATTCACCGCCAAGAGCAGGCTGTCGAAGGGGAAGCGCTTGAGCATCTCCATCAGGATGGTCGGCTCGAAGTGCCCCGTGACGCCCAGGAAACGGACCATCTTCTGCTCCCGAGCCTTCAGGAGCGCCTCCATGGCCCCGCCCTTGGCGAAGATCTGATCCAGCTGTTCCTTCGTCATCAGGTTGTGGAGCTGCCACGTGTCCAAATGATCCGTGTTCAGCAACTTGAGGCTTTGCTCGAGGTTTCTCATGGACCCGTCGTACGTGCGGTCGTGGGTCTTGGACGAGAGGTATACCTTGCCGCGGTGCTTCTTCATCACCTTGCCGATGTACTGCTCGCTCCAGCGTTCGGGCCGCCCGTAGGCCGCCGCCGTGTCGATGTAGTTCACCCCGAGTTCGATGGCCCGCTCGATGATGGGCACCGCAATCGCTTCGTTGTTGGGCTGCTCGAGGGCCGCCTGCCCACCGAGGCTGAAGATGCCGACACGGTGCCCGGTCTTGCCCAGGTTGCGCATGGGCATGGCGGTGGGCGTGATGGGGTTCCAGGGTTTCACGGCCCCGCCCATCGCGGGCTTCGCCGTCTCTGCGACCTCCCCGGCATCCAGTTTCCCCACCGCCAGCCCCGCAGCGGCGGCGGCACCGAGCTTCAGGAGGTTGCGGCGATCGAAGGTCGGAGAATCAGACGCGGCCATGGGAGCCTCCGGACGTGGGGACCAGCACGCGGCATCAAGCCGCGAGGCAAGACGAGGATAGGAGGAAGCGGCCCCGGAATGCAGCATCCTCCCGCCTCGAGGCGTAATTTCTGGGCTCCGCCCGCGTTCGGTTGCATCTATCCTCACAACCGCCCCTTCCATCTCAGAGGCTCCGGTCGCGAGGGCCCTCTCTCGGCCGCGTCTTTTTCCTCCCCACACCGGCGTATTCATTCAGCGGGATGGCTCCATGAGCACCGGCAACAGGCAACGGAAACCTGTGAAGCCTGTCGAGGCTCCCTCAGGGAGGCTCCCTGAGAACTCCGAAGCATGGCTCAGGTCCGCCCTGGAACAGAGTCACACCGGGGTCTGGGACTACGACCTCGCCACCCTCGATGCCCTTCACTCCCTCGAACACGATCGCATTTTCGGATACGACACTCGGCTGCCTTCCTGGACCTATCCGATGCTCCTGGCGCATGTGTTCCAGGAAGATCGTGAGGCGGTCGACCGAAGCTTCCAGGAAGCCGCCACCACCGGTACAGGCTGGAACACGGAGTGCCGCATCCGGCGCAGGGACGGAGAGATCCGCTGGATCCGGCTGGACGGCGGTCCTCGCGGGGAGGTCTTTCCCCTGGGCCATCTCACGGGCAGCCTGCGGGACATCACGGAGCAGAAGCAGGCGCTGCAGAGATCAGAGGCCATCACCAAGGCATACGCAGACCTCTATCACCACGCGCCCTTCGGGTACCACTCCATTGATGCCGTGGGGACGATCATCGCCATGAACGACACGGAGCTGGCGATGCACGGATACACCCGGGAGGAGGTGATCGGGCGCATGAACATCCGCCAGTTGCTCCCCCTCGCGAGGCGGCTGCAGTTCGCGGAGGACTTCAAGGCGTTCATGCGCTTGGGCAGCGTCCGGAACATCGAATCCACCTTCCTTCGCAAGGATGGTTCCGAATTCCCCGTGCTCCTCAGCGCCAACGCCAAGTTCGACGTCAACGGAGCGCTTCTACACTCCTTGACCACGGTGATCGATGACACCCAACGGCGGGAAGCCCTGGAGGCCCTCCAGCATTCCCGCAGGGATCTGGAGCGGCGCGTCGTTGAGCGCACGGGGCAAGTGCGAAAGCTGGCGGAGGACGTGACGCGGGCGGAGGAACGCGAACGGCACGCCATCGCCCACGACCTGCATGACGGCCTCGGACAGCTCCTCTTTGCCGCAGGCTTGAGGGTGGATGACCTAGCCCGAATCACCGATCCCGAAGGTGCGGCTTGGAACCTGGTCCAGGGACTCCGGGAGACCCTGACCGATGCACGCAAGCAGCTCCGGTCCATCACCTCCCAGCTGAGTCCCCTCGTGCTTGAAACCCTGGGCCTCGTCGCAGCCCTGTCCTGGCTGAGCGACGAGATGGAACGCACGTACGGACTGGTCGTGGAAACGGTGGATGAAGGTGGGACCGAGGCCCTCTCACCCACCGCCGCGGTGATCCTCTACCGAGTCGTCCGGGAACTCCTGATCAATGTCGTGAAACACGCCGGGGTCAGGAGTGCCACCGTGCTGATCGCCTGTGAGGATGACCAGGTTTCCATCCAGGTGGAGGATAACGGTCTGGGAATCGCCCAGGTCGAGGCCATCTTCGAGTCCGACCAGACCCACGGTCTGCGGGCCATCCGTGAGCGGCTCACCTACCTCGGCGGCTCGGTCCGGATCTGGAGCCACCCCGGAAACGGAACCACGGTCGCCCTGAAGGTCCCCGTCACCCCGAACACGCCCCTGGAGGTCCTGCCATGAGCATTCGCATCGCGATGGCCGACGATCACGCCATGGTGCGAAAGGCCCTGCTCAGCAGCCTGTCCGCGGAACCGGAATTCGAGGTCGTGGCCGAAGCCGGCACCGCCGGCGAAATCATCACCTTGGTCGCCCAGACCCAGCCCGATGTGCTCCTGCTCGACATCACGCTGCCGGATCGGAACGGCATCGAGGTGACCCGCGAACTTCACCGATCCCACCCCTCCGTGAAGGTCATTGCCCTGACCGGGCACGGGGAACGCCCATTCATCGAAGCCATGCTCAAGGCCGGGGCCCAGGGGTACGTCGTCAAATCCGCGGACGCCATTGACCTGGTCACCGCCATCCACACCGTGGCCCGAGGGAGGAAATACCTGTCTTCGGAAGTGAACGAAGTGCTTCTCAAGCGGTTCGAGCCCGGCCAGGCCGTCGAAGCGCCGCCCCTTTCGGTCCTATCGAACCGCGAGCGCGAGGTCTTGCGGCTCCTGGTGCAAGGCAACCGCTCCCACCAGATGGCCAACCTACTCGGCATCACGGCCGAAACGGTGGATGTCTACCGCCGGAACATCCGCAAGAAGACGGGGCTCCGCACCGTGGCTGAACTGACGCGGTATGCCATCCGCGAAGGCCTCTCCCAGGTCTGAGGCCTACGGGATTTCCGGTATAGAAACACTCCACTTGCCGGAATTGCACCAGTCATCCAAAGCGGCGAACTTGAATGCCCATGCCATTGGGCGGTCCGGGATCCCCCCTTCAGGGGGTGTGTTCCACGCCGGTCCACGAATCGAGTCATTCAGGCTCCTGCAGTGATCACCTGGGTCCCTGTTCTGTGCTTTGGTTGGAGGCTCTATGCCCGAATCTCGCAAGATCTCTTCGGCTCAAACCCTGGCAGTGCTAGATCTACCCAACCCCAAGAAGTCCCCAGCCACCAAACAGCCCAAGGTTCTTGCCCCCTCCACAGAATCCTTCACCTACCCACGCGATGTGCGGAAGGAAGCAGGGACATCTCCTGATCGCGACCGGATCGCCGCACGCGCCTACGAACTTTTCGTCGCTCGAGGCCAGGAACACGGGCACGACCAGGAGGACTGGTGGCAGGCCGAACGTGAACTGCGGGGCGCGGGCACGCCAGAGTGCTGATGGCATCGAACCCATCCGGCACGCTCGCCCTGGATCGGAATGGCCCTATCGCCGGCGCGAGTCGGATGTCTTCATGCTGCCGGAGCGGCATGGGACGTCCGAAGCTCGTTCGTCTCCCGGACTCGATCTACGCCCTGGTACAGACATCCTGCCCGTGACGTTCGCACGGGCTCTAGGACTTATGCCACCCTCCGGAGCTCCCATGGTTGCCCTCGCCGCCCCCCCCTCCCCCGCATGCCATGCCCGGTCGTACCGCAAGCAGGCCCGATCCCGCTATCACCTGCTGATCGACGCGGACCACTACTGGCTCCGAGCAGGCGAGGACGAACTCCGGGATGCCGCAACCTTCTTGGGAAGGCATCGGGATCTTCAACTGACCCTGCTGACCTGCAGGTCCGACTGGGATGCTTGCCTGTATTTGAATGCACTTCCCGTCGCACCGCCCTGCCATCTGATCGCGGCCCACGGCGAAACCCTGCTCCACCTTCCCGAGGGCGCCGAATGGAGCCCCGACGAGGACTTCGAAGCATGGAAGGCCATGTTCAACACCCCCTCGTCACAGCTGGCCTCCCCCCATTGGCACCCCGTCGCCATGGCCATCCAGTTCCTCGAATGCGCGTGGGGAGCCCCCCGTCCGCTCTTCTTCTGCTTGGGAGACCGCGAACTCGCGCCCACCCTCGCCCTAGCCGATTTCGCTTGCTACCCTGCCCACTGGGGACACCTGCCGTACCTCCCGGCCGATACGGAGGGCCTGATCGCCCCGACCCTCCCGCAGCTCCTCGCAAGGATCGAGACGAGAATTTCGGTCCCTGCCCACTGCCAACCTTCGGCATGAGCCTGCCCACCCTCCAGGGATGGACACCGGCGCCATACCGGCCCGTGAGCCCCGCTACTCCGTGTACGCAGCCGCCGGAATCCCCACGAAGTGGTAGAGGTTGGCGGGCGCCGTCGCACCCAGGCCATGGGCCTTCAGGGGCAGTTCCGGGACATCCACGGTGAAGGACAAGGCGACGGGATGGCCCACGGGAGGCTTCATCCCACAGGCTTTCGCGGTGGCTTCCAGCAGCATCAGGCCGAAGGGCACGCTGTAGCGGCCGCACCAGGGCACGCGGTAGGTGCCAGGTTCATTCGGATCCACACAGGCCTCGAAGAAGGCCCGGGCCTTCATTGAGGTCACGGCTCCCGAAAGTGGTCCGGTCAGCAGTGCGCGGTCCCGAGCGGCGGCCTGCTGGTAGGCAGCGACACCGCCCGCACCGAAGGGGCTGTGCTGGAAGTCGTCACCGTAGTGGATGCCATCGGAGCTGATGACGATGGCCACGTCCCGCCCGAGCTTCAGGCCGCGCTTGGCCATGGTTCCGGCGAGGGCCTTCCCGGCCCGATCGGCGAGGTCCTGAAAGCGTTCGAAGGACGCTACGGGCAGGAGGACGGGAAGGATCTCGACGTCCTTTCGCTGATGTTTGAGCCAGTAGGCGATGGCCTCCAGGCTGTGCTCGCTGTCGTGCATCGCCGCGCTGCGGATGACATCGCCGGTTTTCAGGGCCGCTGCGAGGTCTTCCCGCAGGGGCGACACCGGGATCTCCCCATCCGGCGCACGCCAAGCCCGGGACTCGTCCAGCACCAGGGCGTCCTTGGTCCCGAAGCGCCGCCACTTGTGAAAGACCCCCACTAGCACCACGGTCTTGGCGGTCACCAAGGGGATCACCTTCCGGTAGACCCGTCCGGCATAGACATAGTCGTCATGGGGACAAAGCGCCCCCAGCACGCCGGGTGACAGCGGCTGTCCAAAGGACTCCGGCGCCGGTCCCGCCTCCGAAGCCTTCCACGTTGCCGCCATCCCCGCGGCGGTGGAGGCGAAGCCCACGGTGTCCTTCTGGCCCCGCAAGTCCCCAATGGAGGGGATCCCCATCTCTTTTCGGACCTCCGCAGGGGTAGGCACGGATTGGGCTGAAAGGCTCACGGCGGCCAAAAAGCTGACGATTCGACGCATGGGAAGGGCTCCTGAGGCCATCCTGCGCCGATGGAAACAGCCTCTCAAGCGGGGAGCGGTAAGCTGACGGAAATCCACCGGGAGTCCCCATGCGTCGCGCCGCTGCCGTCATCTGTGTCTTGGCCGCCTGCCAGGTCGCCAACCAGACCGCCCTCTCCGCATGCACCGTCATCGCCGCGGGCAAGAAGGCCACGAAGGACGGCTCGATCCTGCTCTCCCACACGGACTGCGGCCCCAACTCCCGCATCACTGTCGTGCCCGGTCGCACCCACAAGCCGGGTGAGCTGGCGCCGGTCTACTGGGGCATCCAGGATCCCAGCCGCCCCTTGGGCGACCACGGCGAAGTGCTCGGCCACATCCCGCAGGTGGCGAAGACCTACACCTACCTCCACTCCGCCTACAGCCACATCAACGAGCACCAGCTGGGCATCGCCGAGAGCACCCTCAACCAGCGGCCCGAGCTGGTGGTGGAGAAGGGCCAGGGCGATCAGATCATGACCATCGAGCAGGCGCAGATCTTTGCCCTGCAGCGCTGCAAGAAGGCGAAGGACGCGGTGGCCCTCATCGGGCAGCTGATGGAGACCTACGGATTCCTCTGCTCCAGCGGCGATGGATCCGAATCCCTGGTCATCGGCGACACCGAAGAGGCCTGGGTGCTCGAGGTCTACGGCGTGGGCAAGGGCTGGAAGAAGGACGGCGGCAAGCCCGGCGCCGTGTGGGCCGCCCAGCGCATCCCGGACGATGCCGTGGTGATGATCCCGAACTGGAGCGTCATCAAGGAGATCAACCCCAAGGACACCGCCAACTTCATGGTGTGCAAGCACTACCAGTCCATGGCCATCGAGCGCGGCTGGTACGACCCCAAGAGCGGCCGCCCCTTCGTGTGGCAGGAGGCCTACACGCCCCTGCCGCAGGAATTCGCGACGGGCCGCTTCTGGCACTTCGCCGCGACGTTCAAGGCCCCGGGCAACTGGCCGGACCGCTGGCTGGATCCCAAGGATCCGATGAAGCCCCTGAACAACTACCTGCAGACGGTGGAGCCGCTCTCCATCTATCCCTTCGCCCACAAGCTGCCGGAGAAGATCGGGGTGGAGGAGGTCATCGCCTACCAGCGCTCCTGGATGGACGGGACGATCTACGACATGAGCGCCGAGCCCCAGTGGCTCGTGCCGGATGGCAAGGGCGGCATGATGAAGAGCCCCCTGGCGACGCCTTTCGCGGGCAGGGACCTCCGAAGTCTGTTGAAGCTCACCTTCCGCCGCCCCGTGGCACGCCACCGCGGCCACTACGGCATGGTGCTCCAGCTGCGCGGCTGGCTCCCGAACGCCATCGGAGGGCGCTACTTCGTCTACCTGGACAACCCCGCCATCAGCCCCTACGTGCCGCTCTGGGCCGGCCAGACCGACACGGATGCCAGCTACCAGGCCTACGATCCCGAGAAATACAGCGACGCATCCGCCCGCTGGACCATCGACGCCGTGGACAACCTCGCGAACCTGCGGTTCCAGAGCGCGATCCAGGATGTGCGCGCCGCCCGGGATCCCTTCGAGAAGGCAATGTTCGACCGCCTGGACAGCCTGGAGAAGGAAGCCGCAGCCCTCTGGACGAAGGATCCCGAAGCCGCCCGCAAACTGCTCACGGATTTCTCCGTGAAGGTGCAGCATGAGGTCCCCGCGCTCTACATCAAGCTGCGGGAGCGGCTGTTCACGAAATACACCAACAACCGGGAATAGACAAACAACCAACTTCTGTCAATGCCAACGAGATAACGCGGAGTCTTGGCTCGTAGGGCCGTGTCCACTCAAGGGAACACTCGGTGATACCGACCGATCTAGCCCGCGGAATACGCGACTGAAGGAGTCTTAGCTGGAGATCTCGTTCAGAAAACCGAGGATGGAGCGTAGCCGAGGAAGACGTATTAGGACGGTCACGCCTCAGAGAGCTCAGGTTCAGGCTCAGGAATAACGACTTCAGCAAGCAATTTGGCTAATCGTTGGCAAAGGGCTTCTTTTGAGAATTTTTTGACTTCAGCGAGAAATTGGGGAGATTCCGTCAGGAGCCGCTTCACAAACACCCATACATCCGCTGATTTACCCGTTTGCAATTGGGCTTCCAGCAGGTATGAAATGGAACCAATCTCGATATTGGAACCAAACCAATGCCTTGCCTCGCAGCGCTTGACAGTTGTTGCAAGCAGGCGCTCAACCAGCTCCCAAGCCCTCTCTCGCGCGAGGGTCACCACCGCGTGGCGGACGGAACGGTCCGATAACTTCTCTGCAACAGCTCCGAGGTCATCCATGCCGATCCGGCGGATCGAATCAGATAGGACTGGAGCACCCGATGCCTGATGAAAACCCAGAAACAGGTCCCATAAGGGCACTTGCTTCGGATGACACCGAACGATGTCCTCGACACGCTGCAGATGGTGCGAGGCCATTGCCTTGACTGGCACCCCCTTCGGCCACACATCCACAAGATGCGGCAATTCCCAATCGCCCAGGAAATCCATCTGCTCCTGAAGCGGGGCGAGGAACCACCAGTCCCGTTTAAGGAGGGCCTCGAAGCCGTCTGCTAGGACTTCCAAGCGCGGGTCGACCCTGGAGCTCGAACCCTTTTCCTTAGTTGCAAGATGCTGACCGCCCGCCCCCATGAGGCGACCCAGACGCTCGTACTGCAGTTCCACATTTTCAGGGTATCGCTGGATCAGATCATCCAGGGCTTGGACATGCGTCTTCACACCTCTGGCCTGAAGACATTCGATGACAGCGGTCTCGTCCAGCTGGGACGAACCCGTTGCAAGAACCCTCTGTTCCGCACTCAGGAGCGCCCATCGCGGCACCCCCGGCTCCCAACCCAGGTGGCGCCGGTAGGACTCCGCCACCCATTCCTGGTATGTAATAAAATCCACATTTAACCCAACATCCCAGCAAAGCCCCGAAAGTGAATCGAGGTTGCGCACTGCGACATGGTAACGGTCGGCAAGTTTCCCTTTACCCGTCGGAACAGTGAATCCCTGGCAGACAAACACAGGCTGCGGCTGGATTTCCGGCAGCATGTCATTCAGCTCTGCGGGATCCACCGGAAGTCCCTCCATCCAGTCGGATTTACCTTCGGCCTTCAAAAGCCCAGCGCACCGCCGAAGTACGACCGCGTATTCTTCCCCTCGAAGCTTGAGTCCACGGAGCAGATGTCGGGCCCCCTCCCTGTCATCGGTACGGACCAACGCTGTCATCACAGGTCTAAAAAGGAGTTCAAATGCCCATTCACTCACAGCTGCCTGGTTAAGGAAGTCCATGGAACGGGTCTTTGGGAAGGGGCGTTTCCACAGATCTCGGAAAGTTGACTTATGAAGTCGGAGCACTTCCTGCCAATCCCCCCGCCCTTCAGCACCAGATGCCAGAAAATCCTTGAACAGCTGGGAATCAGGATGCTCAGGTTGGATGTAAAGGTCCAACCCCAGCTTGTAGGCATCCCTATCTCTCGCAACCATCGAAGCCCAAGCGTACCAATACCAGAGGATGCGGTTAGAGGGCGCTGCCCTCAGCGCCGAGGCGATTTTCGGCAGATGCCGCCTCAGCACGGCCTGCACACAGGGGCTTCTGGCTTCGATGGGCGCCTTGCGGTGAAAGGCGATGATGCCCTTCGTGGTCAGCCAAGCACCAGACGAGAAAAGCTGCTCGTATTGCAGCGCCACGGGTCCCCAGTATTTTCGGTCAACGGCTTGTTCATATTCCTTGCCCGTATCCACAAAGCGCCAGCAATATTGCATCGCATTCTCCCCAGCCGCATGGGGAATCGGAGTGTCCTTTTCGACCCAGGCCATGGCCGCAGACCGGGCTCGCAGCAACCTGGACCATGGATCCGCAACCGTCACGAGATCCTTATTGATTGTCTCATTTGCCCGGGCACCACCGTATCCTGAAATCGGAAGCTGGCTACCAAGATCTATGCAGAATCCAGCAATTTTGCCATTTCCACTCGCAAATAGACACAAGGCGGAGACTATCAAATAGCATTGATAATTCATGCATTCACCCAGTATACTTCCCAAGTGCCCTAACAAACTCGCTACAAACCAATCCCGAACCCCTTCATCGCCTTGCCCCAAATGAGCCAACTTTGACTTTCATTAATTGTCTTCAATAAAATACCATTTGGAAGTTGATATTTTACTGATATTACTGATCGAAATCGCCACTTAATTGCACTCTCTTGATCCTTTGAAACAACTGGACTTTGAACTTCAGTACCACTTGATACACTTTGTGAATCATTCACTAAGGAAGGATTTCTAACACGCGGATTCGGGCCTCCGACGTATTCCCAGTCACCTTTACCGACTCCTTTTACAAGGAACACTACGATCAAATTTTCTGTAAAATTCCAGGACCAGGGCACTGTTTCGAAATATTTCCCACCGGAATATGCTGCTGGGGGCCATCCAGCGATCTCCTCTGCGGACTGGTCCACCCCTCCGCTCCCCCCGGGCTGGGAATCTGGATCTAGAAAGGGCGCCAAGGCCGGTGCAATCAGTCCACGCCACTCCCGAGTTCCGCGATTATAGGTGGCGGTGCCCCCGTCCCCCGACACGGTCACTGAACTGACAGACGGATGCGCCTGGTACACGTGAGCAGCCATCGCCTCTGCCGAGGGACTCACGAATCCGCAGATGGTGCAGCGATAGGAAGTCTGAGCCTGGGCTGTGACACCGGCCAGCGCGGCCAGGCCCAACAGCGAAGCACGCAATAAAAATTCGACTCTCATAACAACCTCCATTCATGAGGATTTCACCCTCCTTCGATATTTGTCTATTAATTTATTCTCCCCGCAGCAGCTCCAGCGGTTTGTGGTTGAGCGCCCGGCGCGTGCCGAGGTAGCCGACAGCCAGTGTCAACAGCGCCGTCCCTGCGAGCAGGGTCAGCGCCAGCATGGGACTGGGATCACTCTCCAGTTCCATCACCTTCGTGGCGTAGAGTCGGGCGCCGACATAGGCCACGAGCCCCGCGAGACCCGCCGCACTGCCGCCGAGGACGAGGAACTCCCAGGCCAGGGCCAGATTCAGCGTGCGATCAGAGGCGCCCACGGCCCGCAGCAGGGCGGCGTCCCGGGCCCGCCCGCTGCGACCGGCGAGGAGGCTCGACCCCAGCACCAGCAGCGCCGACGCCAGCATCACCCCCGCCAGGACCCGCGCCACCATCGCGATAAGGTCCAGCACCCGCCCGACCCGCGCCACGACCTCGCCCACATCCACGGCAGTCACGGTGGGATGCTTCGCGGCCAGCTCCCCCAGCAGAGCGGAGCGGGCCTTGTCGTCGTCCACTTCCGCCGCCATGAGACCCATGGCGGGCGCGCCTTCCAGCACCGAAGGGTGCATGAGGATGAAGAAGTTGATCTGCAACGTCGTCCACTTCACCTTGCGCAGGCTGGCCACCTTGACCTTCACCTCCTGGCCGAAGACATCGAAGACCAGCTCATCCCCCAGCTTCGCGCCGATCCGTTCGGCGAAGCGCTGCTCGAGGCTCGCCTCGGCCCTGGGTTCGCCGCCCTTGGGCCACCAGGCCCCCGCCACCACCTGTTCCGAGGGCGACAGCGCCTCTCGCCAGCTCAGGTTCTGTTCCCGGGTGCGCATCTCCTCCTGCACCTCCTGACCGTCGTGGATGTGGCGCTGTGTCATCACGCGTCCCGCCACAGAGATGAGCTTCCCCCGAACCACGGGCGCATCCAGCACCGGATGCCCGCTGACCGCCTCCAGCCGGGCGCGCATGGCCGGTCGTTCCTCTGAAGCGATGTCGATGAGGAAGAGGTTGGGCCGCTGCCCGCCACCTTTCTGGGCCGCGAGGGGCGCCACGAGATCGTCCTTCACAAACTGGCTGGAGAGGGTGAGGAACACCGCGAGCCCCATCACCGCCATGAGCAGTGCGGTCAGCGAAGGTCGCGCCCCGAGCTGCCCCAGGCCGAGACGCAGCGACAAGGGAAGACGATCCAGCAATCGCCGGTAGAGGGCCACCAGCAACCGCGCGAGCCCCCAGAGTCCCGCCAGCAGCAGGCCGAGGAGGGCGGCGGTGGCGAGCCCGATGAGAACCGTGGGCGAGACACGCACCACCAGCAGCGAAGCCACGGCGGCGGCCCCCAGGGGCGCCAGGAGGCGCACCCACGGCTGGTTCACCGGAGCTTCCGTCTCCCGAAGGAGCGCCAGCGGCCGGACTCGCCCGAGACGCAGCAGCGCGGGCAGCAGCAGCAGGCCAAGGGCCACCAAAGCCAATCCCATCTCCAGGAAGGGCGGCGGCGGCAGTCCGCCCTGGCGCAACAGCGCCGGAAGGCTGTCGTTGAGGAGCAGCGAAACGCCCACGCCAAGGCCATAGCCCATGCCGAGGGAGGTCAGCACGAGCAGCAGCGCCAGGAGGCCAAAGGCCGCCACGGGCAGCCCGGGAGGCGCGCCCAAGGCCCGCAGGATCGCGGCCTCCTTGGTTTTGCTCTCAAGGAAGGCCACCAGGATGGCCCAGGCGCCCATGGCCGCCAGGAAGAGGGTGAGCAGGCCGAGCAGCTGACCGAAGCGCGTGAGGTTGCGGATGGGCGCGGCCAGGTTGCCCGCCGCCTCCAGATGGCCGCGCACCCGGATGCCCTTGCCCGCGACGGCCTTCAGCTCCCGCACGGCGGCGTCCAGGGGCACCCCCGGCTTCAGCAGCACCAGCTGCCGTCCACTGACCCGGGAACGGTTCGTCATCAGTCCCAGGCGTTCCGCAGTAGGCAAGTCGAGGATCACCCGGGGAAAGACCGCCATGCCGCCCGCAGGCTGGTCATCGGACTGTTGCACGATGCCTTTGATCGGATGGATCTCCGCGCCGATGCGCAGCCCGCGCCGCGAGCCCAAAAGAGATGCGTCAGCCGTGGTCCCATCGGCAGGCTGGAGCCCCCAACCTTCCGCGAGGCCCCGGTCCACGTAAAGCCCCGGCTGTTGAAAGGGGGGCGTCGTCACCAGGCGACCGGCCAGGGGGTAGGTGCCGGAGACCGCCCGCAGCTCCACCAGTCGGCTCTTGTCATCCAGACCCGCCATGGTCAGCAGATCAACAATTTCCACGCTGCCTGCCACCAGCGGATGCGTCGCCACGCGGGCACGCAGCTCCTCCGCCAGACGCCCGTTGCTGGACAGCACGACGTCGCCCCCCAACAAGGCGCGACTCTCCGTGGCCACACTGCGCAGCACCTTGGCGGCGAAGATGTCCGTGGCGAAGAACGCCCCGAAGCCTACCGCCAGGGCCGCCGCCAGCAGCAGCAGACGGGGTGCCTGTCGGCGCAATTCCAGAACCGCGAGACGCCCGGCGAAACTCACGCGGTCACCATCCGACCGCCATGGAGCCGCACCTGCCGCTCCATGCGAGAGGCCAGTTCGGGATCGTGGGTCACGAGTACCAGCGTCGTCTTGAGGTCGCGGTGCAGCTCCATCAGCAGATCGAAGACCCGCCCCGCATGGCCGGGATCCAGGCTGCCGGTGGGTTCATCGCAGAGCAGCACCTTGGGTTGCGTCACCGTCGCCCGGGCGATGGCCACCCGCTGACACTCGCCGCCGCTCAACTGGCCCGGCGTGTGATGCAGGCGATCCTCAAGGCCGACCCGCACCAGGGCCTCCCGGGCCCGGGGGGCGGCGCCGGAGACTCCCGCGATCTCGGCTGCGATGACGACGTTCTGCAGCGCCGAAAAGTGCGGGATGAGATGGAAGGCCTGGAAGACGAAGCCCAGATGCCGGGCGCGGAAGGCCGCCAGCTCCCGCTCCGAGCGCCCCTGCAGGGCCGTGCCATGGATGGTCACGCCGCCAGCGGTGGGCTGCTCCAGCCCCGCCAGGATGCCCAGCAAGGTGCTCTTGCCGCTGCCGCTGGGCCCCTGGATGGCGAGGCTCTCGCCCTCTGCCAGCGAGAAGGTGATGTCCTCCAGCACGCGCAACGTCTCCCCCGAGGGCGAGGGATAGTCCTTGGTGATGCCGGCCAGCTGAATCATGGGGCCTCCCGACAGAGGGTAACGGTTGAGACCTCCCAACGGCGTATCCTGTTCCCCTCATCCTCAAGGAGGTCTCCATGACCCATCCCATGCTCACGCTCCTGGGCGCGGCGCTCCTCTGTGTCGGACTCGGCGCCGAGGACAAGCCCAAGCCGAAGGTGGTGGAAAAGGCCAAGCAGGAAGTGAAGCCCGGCGAGAAGGTGGGCATCAATCCCCAGCCCGAACCGCCTGGGGACAAGAAGAAGGTGGTCAAGCCCGGCGAGGTCAAGGCGAAGAAACCGAATCCCGGTGAGAAGGTCGGCCTCAATCCTCAGCCAGAACCTCCCAAGCCCGCCAAGGGCAAGGAGGCGAAGGACGCCAAGGTTGTGAAATAGGCATGCGGTTTCTGCTCTTGGCCGCCGCCCTGCCCCTCCTGGCCGCGCCTCCCGCGGCGGAGGGGCGGACGGTGGTGTTTCTTGGCGACAGCCTCACCGCGGGCTTTGGGCTCTCTCCCGCACAGGCCTATCCTGCTCAATTGGAGCCGCGACTTAAGGCCCAGGGCTGGCGCGTGGTGAATGCGGGCATCAGCGGCGATACCTCCACCGGCGCCTTGCGTCGCCTGGAATGGACCCTACGGACGAAGGCCGACCTTGTGTTCGTGTGCATCGGCGCCAATGACGGCCTTCGAGGCGTGCCTCCCGAAGCCACAGAAGCCAACCTCCGCCGCATCGTGGAGGGCGTCCGTTCCAAGGGCGCCAGGGTCGTCCTGGCGGGCATCGCGCTCCCCGAAAACTACGGCCCGGACCACCGAAAGCGCTTCGACGCGATCTTTCCGCGGGTCGCCAGGGACCTCAAGGTGCCGCTGCTGCCCTTCCTCCTTGAAGGTGTCGCCATGGACCCGAAGCTGAACCAGGCCGATGGCATTCATCCCAACCCCGAAGGTCAACGAAGGGTGGCCGACCACGTCTGGACCTTCCTGCGGCCCTATGTGAAGTAGCGATCGAGTCGGCCATCCAGGTACTGCCCGGGATATCGATCAGTGGCCACCGGCTTCCTTGGCCTCGGCTTTGCCTTCTGACTTGCCGTGGACGCCCTTGCTCTTGCCCCGCTCGGATTCCGCGCGCTCGCTGGCGCTGTTCAGCACGATGATGCTGATGCGACGGTTCTGGGGGTCCTTGGGATCCTTGCCTTCCAGAGGGACGCTGTCGGCATACCCCGTGACGCGGCGCACCTGGCCGCTCCGCAGGCCCCGGCTCTCCATCACCCGCCGCGCGGCATTGGCTCGCTCCGCGCTCAGCTCCCAGTTGGTGTATGCCTGAGAGCCGTATTGCATGGCATCGGTGTGCCCGCCCAAGACCACGTGATTGGGGAGCTTGCCGAGTTCCGCCGCGATCTCCTTGAGGATCGCCAGGGTGTGGGCCTTCAGCTGGGCGGATCCAGAATCGAAGAGCACCTGGGCCGCCTTGTCTGCAATCTGGATGCGGAGTCCCTCGTCCGTGAAGTCCATGGACACCTGGTCTTGGAAGGCCTGGAGCACCTTGTCGTTCGCAAAGGCGCTCTCGATGGCCTTGGCCGTCTCTTCCATGGCGGCCTTCTCTTTCTGGAGAATGTCCTCGGCTTGCACTTCGGCTCCGCTTCCACCCTGCCCATCCGGCCCATTCGCCATACCGCTGCCGCCGGGCAGGATGCCCTTGCCATAGCTGTCGAGGATGGCCTTGCCCTTTTCCGTGTTGAAGAACTCCATGCCCTCACGCATGTAGCCCGCGATGCCCGCCTTGCTCGCAGCACTCTGGCTGTTGAGCAGCCACATGAGCAGGAAGAAGGCCATCATCGCCGTCACGAGATCGGCATAGGCGATCTTCCAGGCGCCGCCGTGGGCCCCGGCGTGACCGCCCTTCTTTTTGATGATCTTGATTTTGACTTCGGGTTGGGCGTCGGACATGACCCGTTACCGCGGCTTGATCTGGCGTACCACTTCTTCCAACTCCTGCGCACCGGGGCGCTCCGAGGAGGGGATGTTGCGCCGGGCAAATTCCACCGCGGTCACGGGAGCGGCGCCGTTTCCGAACGCTACGAGTCCCGCCCGCAGACAGTTGAAGAAGTGCGCCTCGATGTGCTTGGTCTGGTCGATGTTCTTGGCGAGCGGACCGAAGACGCCATAGGAGAGCAGGATGCCGAGGAAGGTGCCCACGAGGGCCGCACCCACCTTGCCGCCGATGACATTGGGCGGCTGGTCCAGGAAGCCCATCGTGACCACGATGCCCATGACGCACGCCACGATGCCGAAGGCGGGCATGGCGTCCGCCATGGCATTCACGGCGGCCCCAGGCGCCGCACTCTCGGCGTGGTGCACGTCCAGATCCATGTCCATCACCTGGTCGATCTCGTCCATCTTGGCGCTGCCGTTGATAAGCAGCTTCATAGAGTCACAGAAGAAGTCGAGGGCGTGGTGATCGTGGAGCATCGCCGG
>CAYQAS010000021.1:26063-45201 GCA_964415525.1 uncultured Solibacteraceae bacterium | reverse complement strand
TTCGTCGGAAAGGAACGTCTAGCCTCCCAGTTCCAGAGTCTGGGAGAACGCCTCAAGGAGGTTGCGATCCTTCCGCAGGGACCGAAGGAGGAATCCCTCGCGGACGCCCAGGCGCGACTCCGCATGACCAAAGGGGCCGAACTCCTCTGCTACCTGACCGTCGCGCCGGGCCGCCCTCCGGAGGTGGCCCTCGCCACCCTCACGGGAGAGGAGAGCCGCTGGCCTCTGAATCCATTGGACCAGGATCCCCTGGCCTCCCTGGTGACGCGCTTCAACCGGCAGCCCCAGCGCTCCATCCCGGATGCCGGCCTGAGGCTGCTCGATGTCGTCGGGCTCCCTGGTCCCCTGGTACTCGAGGCTTCGGAGGCCGCCCTTGCCGTCGGCGTCCGCCCCCTCCTCCCCCTTACCAAGGCCGGTGGCAAACCCCTGGCCTCCGTTTCCGATCTGCGCGCGCGCCTTTCGGAGGCGGGTTCCTCCCTCGAGGTAGAGCAGGAGGGCCGCACCCTCGCGATCCCCGTGGCGGCAGCCCCAGTGGAACTTCCACTGCACGACGAGAATTGTGCTTATCCACTACTGCTGGTGGACTTACAACTCAGACACCTCGGTGCCAAAGGCGACGAGGCTGGCCTTCTCGCCTTCCATCAAGCCCAGGTCCTGATGCACTTCCGCCGCTTCGACAAGGCACTGGAAATCCTGCGGGAGGCCCGCCTCACGAGCACGGAGGGCGTTTCGCAGGGGACCCTGGCCTACTATGAGGGACTCTGTCTCCTGAGGTTGGGACAGGTCTTTCTTCCCGATGCCCGCCAAGCCTTCGCCCGTGCCGCAAGCTTTCCGAAGGCCACCCTCTTCGGACCCGACGGACCGCAGGTGGCTCCGTTGGCTCGACAAATCCTCGACGACATCAAACCCTGAACAGGAGGACTCGACATGGAAAAGCGCCGCAGAACCGAACGTGGAGAAGGCAAGATCGGGTGCATGGTGACTCTGGTCGTGGTCATTCTCGGCGGTGGAGTCGCCGTGAAGGTGGTTCCCGAATACCTATCCAATGATGCAATCATGAACACCACCCGAGAACTGGCGAGCCGGGCCGGGGTGCGTCCTGTCGAGGAGATCAAGGCCCAGATCATGGCGAAGGCCAAGGAGGAGGAGATCGCGGAAGTCCTCGCCCCCGGCGCCATCACCATCAACACGACCGGCAACAAGGATGCGGGAACCTGCACCATCCGCGTGAACTACACCCGGAATGTGGATTTCTTCGGGATCACCAGCACGAAACTGACCTTCGACAAGACCGTCAGCATGCCATTCATGGATGCTCGATAGTCCCTTCGCTACACTGGGGCATGGTCATCTCCCTTCCAAGGAATCCCCTGCCCCCCGACAGCCCCTTCGGCAGGGTCCTTGTCCCCGGGTCCAAATCAGTCAGCAACCGCGTCCTGCTCCTGGCCGCCCTCGCTCACGGCACCTCCCTGCTGAGTTCAGGGCTGGAGGCCGAGGACACCAAGTGGATGCGACTCGCCCTGAAGGCCTGTGGCATTCCCCTCCACGAGTCCGCCGCCCAGTGGAGGGTTGAAGGCGGTGCCCTTCAGGCCCCGGCGATGCCTTTGCACATGGGCGCCTCAGGCACCACCTTGCGATTCCTCTTGCCTGTCTTGGCCCTGCATCTGTCGGTTCCGGTGCGGATGGAGGGGGATCCGCGTTTGTTCGAACGCCCCCTGGAGCCCCTCCTCCGCTCCCTCGGCCCCCTGGGAATGGGGTGGGAATCCCAAGCAAGGGGGGGCATCTTGACACCGACGCGCCACGGACTTTCCCGCCTAGACGTCCAGGTGGACGCCCAGCTCAGCAGCCAGTTCCTGACGGGACTCGCTCTGGCAGCGGCCTCCCTTCCGGAGGGTGGACGCATCCGCTGGGATGGCACGCCGACCAGCGCCAGCTATCTGGAATTGACGGTCCACTGGCTCAGGCGATTCGGTTGTGAGAGCAGGCTCTCCTCTGGCACCTGGGAGATTCCAGGAGGGTGCCTCACCGCCCGTTCACTGGACATCACGGGTGACTGGAGCGGTGCCGCAGCCTTCCTCTGTGCCGGCGCAGTCACCGGACGCTCCGTCGAACTGTATCCTCTGGATCCCGAGGAGCCTCAGGGGGATCGAGCCCTGCTCCCCATCCTTGAGGCCGGAGGTTGCCAGACTCACTGCCAAGCTGACCGAGTGCATCTCCACGGATCATTGTCTCAGGGCCTGACGGCAGATCTCACGCTCTGTCCAGACCTCGGCCCGGTACTCGCGGCCACCGCGGCCTTGGCGCCAGCGCCCTCCCGCCTCACGGGCCTGCACACCCTGCCTCACAAGGAGTGTGATCGACTCCAGGCCAGTGCTGAGTTGGTCCAGTGGCTGGGGGGTCACGCGGAAGTAGAGGGCGATCACACATTGCGGATCTGGCCCGGTATCGCCTCCCCGTCCCGCCCCCCCTTCGACCCACGGAACGATCACCGCATGGCCTTCGCAGCCGCCGTGGGCGGACTCCGGGCAGGAGGCAACCTCCTCAATCCCGCCTGTGTAGCCAAGACCTACCCCCTGTTCTGGGACGCCTGGCAGAGCTTCCTCATGGGGTAACGCCTCCGCTCCGAGCCGCCTGGCTGAATTCCTGGCAGACACCCCGACCATTGGGACGCGGGCGCCGGTGGGGAGATCCCCGCTGGGCCCTCGCGGCCCTCTCTCAGGCATGGATCCTTGGTGGCCACGAAGGGAAGTGGCCAAGGGCGCTCTGGCTGGCCAAGGCCCCGCGCGGCCCCTGGCTGGAGGGCACCATCGAGGCTTTTGGTTCCACCCCAGACCCCGACTGGATCAGCCTGCTGCGACACGGTTCTTCCCGCATCCCCGCGCGGTCCCGCCCAACCCACGAGGACCCCGTCAGGACCTGGGCCTGGAACCGACTGCTGG
The DNA here is from genome assembly GCA_964415525.1 of uncultured Solibacteraceae bacterium. GTDB lineage: Bacteria > Acidobacteriota > Holophagae > Holophagales > Holophagaceae > CAZPUI01. The sequence goes on along the minus strand of CAYQAS010000021.1, from coordinate 42,262 downwards.
AAGGGGACGGGGAGCCCTGGATGGCGCTCGGGTCGGTCCTGCTCTCCAGGGAGGAAAGACTTGAGTGGATCCAGCTCCTCGGGGCGGTAGACCAAGCAGGACGGCTACATCTGCCGCCGTACCTTGCCCTTCTGATCCCGAGCCCCCTCCACGACCTGCCTCCGGGCTGGTGGGAATGCCTGTTGGGAAACCTGGATGTCACGGGAAGGCTGCTCCCCGCTCTTGGAGTCTCTTCATCCGACGCATTTGCCCTCATTCGGGACATGGACCTCCACGCCCTCGAGCCGCTCGTGGGAACCGGCCCATCTCTCGATGGCGCGTTGACTCTCCCGAATGGCCAATGGATGGTCGACCCCCGCATACGTGCATGGGCCCGAGGCTGGGGTGCTTCGGCGGAGGGGCTCGCCCCCCTCACCCCAAAGACACTGGCCCTGGGCGGCAAGCCGAGCCGCGCCATCCAGATCATCCTTCGCGGCAGCGCCCCCGAGGAAGGCATCCCAGAAGGATGGTCAGAGGCCCTTTCGGCCGATGCCCAAGCCCTGGCGGTTTCCGAAGTGCCTCCCCTCTCGGGAGATCCAACCCTGGACCGCATCCGCGCTCGATGGACCACGGAGCTGCCACCACCGACCGACGGATACCCCGACTGGGGCATCTCAGCTCATGCCTGCGCAGATCCCTTCCACTGGATGGCAGAAGGGTTCCGGTGCTATCGCCAAAGTCAGGTGGAGAGCGCACTGCGCGCCTTCGGTTGGGCCCACCATCACTTCACCCGACTCCAAAGCCGATCCTGGGCCCAACGCGCCGCCGCAAACGCATGGACCAGCGCCGTCACATGGGCAGATACGGAAGCCATGAGGTATTGGGGCCGCCTCAAAGGAAAGGCGGCGAGCCCGCAGGCGGAGTATGAGGATGCGTGGATGACAGCGGTGCTTGGGGATACGGAAAAGGCATTGAACCTAACTGAATCCCTCGCCAAAAAATACAAGAATCTGATTCAGATCCATATTCTACAAGGCGATTTAGGCATTTTCCTTGACCGAAAAGGAGCACCACTGGAGGCTCTTCGCCACATCCCAAAAGGCAACACTGAATCACTTTATAGAGCCTATCTAAATATCATCACATCTCCATCCTTCGACTCCTTTGGTGAAGAGTGTCGGCTAATGTGGGAAGCCGTAAAGGCCCGACGGGGTTTGCCTGCTGCTCCCGATCTTTGGCCATCCCTGGATGCCCTCCCCAATCAGCTCGTCCGGGTGGATGTGGCCATCCTGGTTCTGGAGCACCGGCCCAAGGACCGCACGCCACAGCGTCTGCTGGCCCTTCAGGCCATCGCTGACCGGAGCTGCAGCGAAAGCCGACGTGCTCGTCTCCGAGCCCTGTGGCCCAGTGAGGCCACTCCGAAGCCAAGAGATCCAGAAATTGCCATCCACGAGTGGCTCAACCGGACTGAACACCGGACCTGGATCCTGGTGGGAGATCGCCTTCTGGGCCCGCCCACCCCTCCGCCCGAGGGACTGCTCGGCCGCCTGCAGGATGCGGGGCACGTCCAACCCGTTCAGATCGGCGGCTCCGTGTGGTGGGGCGAATCCATTCACTGGGAGGGCGGGCCTGTGGGCCGCTTCCTCACCTGTGCTCCGATCGAATCCGCCCTCCCAAATGACCTGGGTCTCCATCTTCTCGCCCCATGGTTGGCCGCCATGCGTCCAGCCCTGGAGGTAAAGGCACTGCCTGAGGGGGATCACTTCCCCTGCGATGGTTCCGAACCCATGGCCACCATCCTCCAGGAAGCCGCCCGCGTGGCACCCACCACCCTGCCGGTGCTCATCCTGGGTCCCAGCGGGACGGGCAAGGAACTCATGGCCCGGGAAATCCATGGCTGGTCGGGGCGCACAGGGCATCTCGTGGCCGTGAACTGTTCGGCCTTCGCGGAGGGATTGCTCGAATCCGAGTTATTCGGGCACGTGAAAGGCGCCTTCACCGGAGCCGACCGGGACCGCAAGGGCGCCATCGAAATGGCGGAGGGGGGAACCCTGCTGCTCGATGAAGTGGCGGACATGAGCCCGCGCATCCAATCCATGTTCCTGCGTGTGCTGCAGGAGCACGAAGTCCGCCGGGTCGGGAGCGAGCGCACCCAGCGCGTGGACGTCCGGTTCCTCGCCGCCACCCACAAGGGCCTGGACCAGTTGGTGGCCACGGGCGCCTTTCGTCACGATCTGCTCTACCGCCTTCAGGGGGCCGTGCTCAGCATGCCCAGCCTTACCGAACGGCGGCACGAGCTGCCCAGGCTCCTGCCGCGGATGTTGGCGGAAGCCTCCCGGTCGCTCCGCAGGCTTCCTCCCGCTTATGCCCCCCAACTGGCGGAGGCCCTCGGCCGCGCGCCTTGGCCCGGCAACTTCAGGCAGCTCCGTCACGCCCTGGAACGCGCCATCCTCCGATGCGGTCCTCGTACCCTGGGACCCGAGCACTTCCCGGAATTGGACGCGGTGGAGCCCTTGAGCGGCACGTGGGAATCGGCCACGGCCACCTTCCAGCGGAACCTGCTTCTCGCCACCTTGAATCGGCACGCCTGGAACGTCAGCGAAGCCTCTCAGGACCTGGGCCTCACCCGAGTCGCCCTGTATGCCGCCCTCAAGCGGCTCGGGGTGGACCTTCCCGGGGAGCGGCATCGACACCGATCCCGATTCCCGACGCCCGTCGGCTGACGGCAGGTTGCGAGGCATCCCGGAATTCGCGGGAGCTGGAGTGAGGGAAGCGGTAATCGCAGGCTAGACCGCTGCGCTCTGGATGCCGTGGACCCGCAGGCGGGCCTCCTCGGCTTCGGCCGGGTTTCGGAACTCCGCCTGATCCGAAGGATGGCTGTGGTAGCGCCCGAGGACCACCGGGACCCGTCGAACCTCCCTCCCGCCCTCCAGGAGCCGGCGCCACCACAGGGAATCCCCGATGACCCGAATCGGACTGCCATCCCCGAATCGGCTGGGATAGGGCCCGATCTCGGCATGCAGCGACATCCGCCAGGCGCAGGCGGGCCCCAGGGTTCCCCGTTCTCCCGTGCCACTGCCGAGCCGCACGGTCCGGCCAGGCAGGGGGGGCCATGCGGGCGCGAAAGGGATCTCCACGGCAGGTTCACTGCGTCCCACCGCATCCGTCTCCGCCTGGGAGAAGCAGATCCGCCAGTCCCCCCCCACCAGGTCCGCACCGCCATCCAACACCTTTTCAAATACGGCCACGGCATCGGGATTGAGGCGATCGTCCAGGTTGAGGTTCAGGACATAGGGCGTCGCCACCACCGCCAAGCCTTGCGCCCAGGCCTCATAGATCGACAGGGGTTCGGGAACCGTGACCACGCGGCCCTTGAGCCAAGTCGGTGGCGAGTCCCCCCCATCAAATACATAGACCCGCTCCACCGGGATCAGCTGGGCATCCAGACAGGCCTGATGCCCCTTCAACCGTTCGAACCGCTCGGGATCCTTGTGCCAGACCGCACAGAAGACGGTGGTGCGGGCAGCCTGGGAGGGGTCCTCGGCTGCGGACGAACGCAGTGGCCCCCGCCATCCCAGACGCGCCGCCTGGGCCAAGGCGGCCTCAGCCGAGATACCCCGCGCTTCATGAACCTTCCCCGCGACCAGGGACAGGAAGCCAAAACCGGGCAGGCGCCGCTGCCACCGCCCCAGCCAAGCCTCCAGCGGCTCCAGGGAGCGCCCCTCCACGCACGTCTCCGCAGCCTGCAGCCCCAGATCCCGGGACTGCTGCAGATCGAGGTCCGAGTATTCAAAACGCCCGTCCGGCCACCGGCTCGGAGGATGCAGGTCCGCGCGCGCAAGGAGCAGGTCCCGATCCGCGTCGTGCCGACCCTCGTGGGCGGCGTGGGAGTCATCCGCCAACACCTGATGGTGGCGGACCCGCCCGTCCCAGAGCGGGAGGATCTTCCATCCCGCCGCCAGAATCCGCAGGCAGAGATCGAAGTCCGCGGCGTAGAAATGGAACCCCACGTGGAAGCCGCCGACCTTGCGGAATACCTCCCGCCGAACCACGCCGAAGTTGATCATCGGCTGCCTTCCATACCCGAAAGGCACGAACCACTCCGGGCAGTTCTGACGGTGGGAATTGTGCTCCGCCAGGGCGATGCCTCCCACCTCCGGTCCCACCACGTCCCCGAAGGCCATGGCCCGGGCGATGGCCTCGGACTCGAAGCTCAGGTCATCGCTGCCGTACATCACCCAGCGCCCCCGAGCCCGGGCGAAGCCCGCGTTCATCAGCGTCGACCAGCTGAATCCCCCCGCCGGAGCGGGGAAATCCTCGTCGTGAAGGATGTGAACCGCACCATGGCGACGGAACACCTCGCCGGTGGCGGTGTCGTGCCTGGGATGGATGCCGATCAGCTCCCAACTCGCCCCGGCCAGGGCCGCTGGGATCGTGCGCAGCATGGCATCCAGCAACTCGGGCCGCGCCATGGACGTCACCACCAGCGTGAAGTCCACGCCGACCTCCGGCGGGACGCCTTCCCGCGTGGCCAGCACCACGCGCGTGGGATCGAGGAGCGGCGCCAAATCCAGCGGATCCGGTCCAACGGCATCCTCCGGAAGGCGCTGGGCCAACAGGCTGGGAAGAGTGGGGACTTCGTCTGCGTCCAGGGTGTGAAGCACGGCCTCGGCGATCACCGCCGGATCCAGATCCTCGACACAGTGGGGCCGGTCTTCGGTGCAACGCCCCCCGCAACCGAAACAGACCAGCGGATGCACCACACAGTGGGTGCCGGGAGCGTAGGGGAGGAAGCGGCCGAAACAGCCGCCTCCCAGCACCACCACCTGGGGCGTGCCCACCGCCGCGGCGAGGTGCACCAGTCCGGATTCCGCCGCCAGAAGCAGGCGGGCCTGGGCCACCGCCGCGGCCCGTTCCGGGGCGGTCAAGCGGCCGCACAGATTCACCACGGAAGTCGGAAGCTCCCTGCACAGCTGGGCTGCGAGATCCTCCTCCCGACGGCCCCCGAGGAGGACCACCCGCAGATCGGGCTGAACCTCGAGCACCCGCCGGATCGCCGACCCCAACCGGGGATGGCGCCGCCACGTCTCCTCCGCACCGACACCCACGGCCAGAAAGCCGCCCGCCTGGACATCCCGAGCCGCCAGGGCCCATTGCGCGGCATCGCGATGGGCCTGGGTGATCCAGGCCTGAGGCATCGGCTCACCGTGGGGAACGCCCAGCACGTCGAGCATGGCCCCGTGATCGTCCAGTTCCGTGCCCTCCTTCGAGGGCAGCAGGAGGTGGGTGTAGAAGGCGGAGGCCTGATCCCTTTCCTCCTGCGAGGCGTGTCGCAGATCCCCGTGGTGACCGAGGCGCACCGGCGCCTGGGAGGCCAGGGCGAAGGTATCCACGAGCAGGTCCCGACTCACGGGGGCCACCAGGGTGAGGTCGGGCCGGACCTCCCTCTGAATGGCCTGGATGACCGGCCCCACCGGCGCCCAGGAGGTGCCGGGCATGTCCCGCTGGAAGGCCAGGACGCCTGCCAGACCCGGCGCGGCGCGGAACCAGTCCACGGCCTCATCAGCCGTCAGGATCCAGAGGGAGGCCTCCGGCCAGTGCCGTTGCAGCGGCTCCACCAGGCTGGAGGCGAGCACCGCCTCATCCAGGGCGTCGCCCACGATCAGCAAAATGCACCGGGGCGTGAGCCCCATCAGGTCGGTGGAGCTGCCGGCCTCCAGCGTCGTGGGCGGGAGCATGGGAGAACGGGTCGTCATACGTTCACACTCCGGGTCGCACGGGTGAAGGTGGCGTCCAGCACCTCCAGGCCCCGGTCATAGCTGCAGACGGTGCGAACCGTCTCCGCTGCGGCCCTTCCGAGTCGGCGGCAGAGGGCGCGGTCCCGCCAGAGGGTATGGACGTGGCGCAGGAACGCCTCAGGCGAATCCGCCAGAAGGCCGTTCTCGCCGTCGACGATGGGGCTGCTGCGGGCGATGCCTTGGTAGGCGACCACGGGCACACCGTAGGCCATGGCCTCAAGGATCTTCACCTGCTGTCCGGTGCCCGTGAGCAGGGGGCAGACGGCGAAGGGCGCCTGCCGATAGGCCCCCTCCAAAACATCGACGTAGCCCCGCAACTGGAGCCCCGGATAGGCCTGCACGTACTTGCCGAGACCGCCGATCACCTGCAGTTCCATGCCTGCAGGGAAGTGGGGCGCCAGCTTCGCGGCAGTGTGCAGGTAGGCCTGGACATTGAAGAAGTTCGGGCTGGCCAGGAAGACCGGCTGGCCCTGATGGGTGTTGCCCTCTGCACCCTTGGCCTCGAAGGACATGGACAGGGCTAGCACCTCCGGGTGCGAGGTGAACTGCCGCATGAGGTCCGCCTCCACAGGGCTGATGGCCAGCACCACATCGAAGCGGTCCAGGGCTGCCATCTCCTCCCGGAAACCCGGAAGGGTCGCGGGGTCGGGTCGCGGGGGAAATCCCAGTTCCAGCGCCTCCCGACGGGCGGTGAGAAGGGCATGGGGCGCCCCGCCCAGGGCCTCGAAGAGTTGCTTTTGAAGGGGCGTATTGAGGGTGTTGAGGTCGTGGTTCTCCTGGACCCGCAGGACATCCGGCCCGAATTCGGGCGCATCCAGGAGTCCGCTCCACTCCACATAGTTCACCAGCAAGAGGTCCGGAGGATGCTGCTCCAGGAGCCGCCGGAACGCGGCAACGTACCCCGGAACCAGCTGTTTCTCCAGGTCCATGGGCAGGCCGCGGGCGCCCTGGACGTTGTTCCACACCCAATCGGCCTGGCTGCCCACGTGGAGATGGGTCAGGGCGCCGTAGCCCTCATAGAGCTGCCGGATGGCATCGGAGTCCCAGGGCTGGTCCGAGAAGAAGGATGACGCGAGGAGATGGGTCCGATAACCCAGGTCCCGAAGCATGGACAGCTGCGACAGGAAGCGCGTTTTGGCGCCGGTGTTGCCGGGAAGCGGGCGGTGCGGGAAGGTCACCACCGCCACCTGAGCGGCCCGGGGCCCCGGCACGCAGGAAGCCACCGGCGTCCAGGGCAGGGTCTGCAGATCGACCCTGGAAGGTTCCAGGTGCGCCGCAAGATCCAGACAGGCCGGGCCGCCGGGAGGCAGGTTCCAGCCGCCCTGGGCCACCACCCGGGGACGGTCCCCGAGGGGCTCCAGGGCCCGTTGCAGGGCCTCCGTCAGCACCTCAGGCGCGAGATCCTTCACGCAGTGGGGACGGGCATGCTTGCACTTCCAGTCGCAGCAGAGGCAGTCCACCGGCAGGACCGCGCAGGTGGTGAACGGCGAGTACGGCATGAAGCGCCCGAAGTGTCCGCCGCCAAGCACCACGGCGTGGGGCGTGCCCACGGCGCAGGCCATGTGGGCCAGACCGGTCTCCGCGCCCACCGCCGCCTTGCAGCGCCGCAGAAGTTCCGCGGACTGACGCAGCTTCAGCCGTCCGCAGAAATTCACGGTCCGGCCTTCGAGTGCCTCCAGGGTCCCCGCGACCAGCCCCTCCTCCTCCGCGCTGCCGAGCCCCACCACGACCCAGTCCGGATGTTCCCGGAGCAGGGGGGCCAGGGCCTCGGCATAGTGCCCGTAGACCCGCGTGCCGTGCTGGGCGCCGGGGAAGAGGCCGATCAGGGTGCACCCCGCGATTCCCGCATCGTCTAGCAGTTCATCCACCCGCTCGGCATCCTTCGCGGTCGTCCACACCACGGGCTGCAGACCCGATGCGGTGATGCCGAGGTGCGCGAGGAAGGCCTCGTGGCGACAGAGCTCCAGGTCCCAGCCCTCCCCGGGATCCACCAGCTCGGTGTAGACCCGGTCCAGCAGGGGCCGATCCTCCGGCCTGCGGTTGTGGTCGTCGCCGTAGTGGGCGATGCGGCGGGGGGCGCCGGAGGCCGAAGCCAGGCCATCGCCGATCGGCTCGCGGGAGTAGACGCTGTGCAGGCAGAGGTCGAAGCCCCGCCCACCCAGGTCCGCCATCACCTCCTTCAGATAGTCCGAGTCCCGCAGGGCGCGCCCCTTGTCCACCGTCAGCACGTCATCCACGAGAGGGCAGGCCTCGTAGAGCTCGCTCACCTGGGGCTGGCACACCACGGAGATCTTGGCCTCTGGGTATTTCTCGCGGATCGGCCCCAGCATGGACATGGCCAGCAGGTTGTCCCCGATGGCATCGGGCCGGATCCAGAGGATGTGCTGCGGGTCGTCGACAGGCCTTTCGGCAAACGGTTCGATGGCGGGTTCAGGATCTGTCCCCACCTCCCCGAAGGTCCATTCCCCCGCGGCATTCTGGTGGGCCAGAGGCGTGATCCCCTGGGAAGCCACCGTGACGACCGTCGCCTCGTCCTCCACCCATGGGAAGTAGTCCTTGAGCCGCGCGGGAAATGCCGTGCAGGCCTTCAGGCGGGCCCAGGCCTCCCGGGCCCCGGCGTAACCGTAATAGGTCTCCTTGAAGGCCAATTGCGAGGGGTCCGCATAGGCGAAGTGCTGGAAGACCAGCCCATGGGCCTCGGTCTCCTCGTGGCGGAAGGGATGGATCGTCGCGAGTTCCTGCCCCCTTGCATCCTTCAGCACCGGCGGCTCGTGAGCGGACCAGCGGGCGCCCTGGGGGAACCGGAAGACCCGCAGCCACTCGATGTCGCCCTGGTTGCCGTAGGTGTGCCGAGAGCCGATCACCAGCTCCGGCGCCACGAAAAAATGGCACCAGAAGTAGGCCGCGGTGCGGTCGGGTTCGCCGAGGAACAGCTCCCGGAGCCGAATGGCCTGCTCCGGCGTCCAGAGTTCATCGGCATCCACCTGCCACAGCAGGGCGCCATCCGGAATGTTCGGGATGGGCGCGTTCACCATCTCCAGCTTGCCGTCCCAGAACCGCCCCCGGGGCTTGCGGTAGACGGTCACCTGGTCAGGGAACTCCCAGACCAGGGCGTCGAGGTATTCGCTCGTGCCGTCGAGGCTCAGCCCCATGAGGTGGGTCTCATCCGAGACGAAACCGCCCCGCGAGAGGCTCCAGGCGGTGTCGTGCTTCAGCGCCGCCACGCCCTCCACCACGTGCCAGTGCCACTCGAAGGGGAGCTGCTTCAGCATCTCGATGTGGTGGCGCAGGAAGGGCATCCCGTTGAGCACGATGGTGAAGAAGTGGACCGGGAGCACCGCCGGGGTGCGGGGGGTGCGGAAGGCGATGTAGTTGTCGTAGAAGGCATCTGAATCGCCCAGCCTTGGCCCCACTTCGCCTTCAGGGGTGATCGCATGGACCTCGTACCCGAAGGTGGCCAGGTAGTCGAAGACGTCCTTGGCCTTCCGCCCCATGCCTTCGAGGGGTTTCTGTGAGATCTCGAACTGCAGATACCGGATGCCTCCCGTTCGCAGCAGGTGCTGGGCGCCGCGCAGGGCATCCAACTCCGCCCCCTCCACATCCAGCTTCAGGTAGTCCACCTGCTCCAGTCCGGCCCCTCGGCAATAGGCGTCCAGGCTGTTGGCCCGAACCTGACGCGTGGCCACCACCGGCACGATGCGTCGCGAATCCTGGGGATCCGGCATGGCGGGGACCCCCAGGCTGTTCCAGGAGCTGTAGGTCTGTGGAAATTCGTGCAACTCGACGAAACCCGGCTCCGAAAAGACGGCCTCGCGCCGGAGTTCCACCTGGGTGAAGCCTGCGAGACGGATCCGGGATTCGAGAACTTCGGCGCTGGCGGGGGTCGGCTCGAAGGCGACCACCCGCCCCGTGGGACCCACCAGATGGGCCAGGAGCCGCGTGTACTTGCCGTGGTGCGCACCCACATCCAGCACCTTCATGCCGGGTTTCACCAGCCGCCGCACGAGTTGCTGCTCCTTGAGCTCGGAATCGAAGGAGAAGTCATCCACCCGGTCGATCCGGGCCGGCTTCGCTCGGTCCATCACCTCCAGAAGTGGCTCCCTCAAGGTCTGGACATAGGCCGCCAGGAGTTGGGCCTTGAAGGCCTGCAGCTCCAAGGCCACTTCGGCGAGATCCATGGCCGCCAAGGCCTGCAAGCGCTCCGCAAAGGAGACAGCGTCCCGGGCCCACCAGGTGTGGGTGAAGCCATGGAGGCAGTGGGTGTGGCGGTCCGTGTCGTTCAGGATGAGCCCGGGAATGCCATGGCCATTGGCATAGAGGGCCGCGTGGAGCCGCGTGGTCACCACGAGATCGAAGCTCGGGTAGAGGGCCTCCAGATGCTCCTCGAAGCTGGAGAAGAGCACCGGCACGCCTTCGGGCGCCATCCCGGTGGCGAAGGCTGCGTACTCCGACTTGTGATGGGCCAGCACCGCCACGTCGTAGCGCTCCCGCAGGGCCAGAAGCGCCCCGCAAGCCAGCTCGAACATGGGTCGGCCCGTGGCCTGGTTCGGCACGCCCAGGTCCTGGGGCAGCTGGATGGAGAACAGCACTCGCTCGATCTTCTGGAACGGCGCCACACTCCGCACCGCGGGGACGCTGAGAATGGCGGGGCAATTCAGGTGCTGGTAACGGATGCCCTGACGATCCATCCAGGCCGGATGCTTGGCCGTGCGTCCGGTGATGACCCTCGCCTTGCGGAACAGCGTCGCGGCGGGTTCCCGCTCCATCCAGGCGGCGGCGTAGTCATTCTCGTAGCCCGCGCCGATCATGAACACCCGGTCTTCCAGGCCTGCGGCCAGGATGCCCTGCATGAGCGGCTCGATCTCGCTGCCCGCCGAGAGCCCTGCAATGACCACCGCGTCGATGGCCCCCGCCAGACCCGGCAGATCGCAGGGAGCGATGCGGTTGTCGCTGCGCGGCGCATGAACCGGGCGCACTTCCTCGGGATTGAAGTCGTAAAAGAGGAAGTTGAGGCTGTACTCCGGCAAGGCCTCCCTCAGCACGCGGATGACCCCGTTCCGGACAAAATCGTCCCCAGGGTTCCACAGATGGGTCCCGGAGATCAGGATGGTCCGGCTCTGGAGAAGGCCTTCGTACATGCGCGCTCCGGTCAGGAAGGAAGGGTGCGGTGGAAATGCGTGGTGGTGCGGTGGCCCATCGGGTGCACGCAGTCGGCCTTCCGCACCCTCTGGAGAACCTCGGTGCAGAAAACAAGGCCGTCGCCTATTGCGATTCGCTCATAGAGACAGCAATCCCGCATTCCGACACCACCTACGCCCTGAATCGGTTGCGTACCGCGACCCGCCCAGGGAGACGGCCTGTGCCCGCATGCGGGGGAAGCGGCCTCAGAGATCAGGCCCCTGGCGGACCGGGCATCGAGCGCCCCCTCAGAAACGCGAATCGGCATTATTTGCCGCGACAAGCAAAGAGACAGAGGAGGCCGCGCAACGCCAGGATCCGCCGATGCTCCCCGTTGTCCTCCACGCTCACCCATCCAAACCCGCATCCTAGCTCGCCCCCTGCCCTCAACGCCCTGGCCAAACCGAGTCACAACAGTCGTTTCATCCGAAGCACCCATGCCCTCGTTTTGGGTACCGAGAGCAGGGTCCATGCCATCCGCCTCAGAGCTTCCGAAAGAGGATCCACACCAGCCAGGGATAGAGCCCGTCGCTGACCGAACCCACCCGCTCCCCGAAACGGCGCCCCCCGAGCGGGCCATAACCATCGTCCACCGAAGCGTTATGCCGGATCGCCTCGCGGTTGCCCCATTCCCCGAGTTCCATTACTTCCACGCCGGGAAAGAGTTCCTTCACCCCGGCGGGGAGGAAGCGGTAGTAGTCCTCGAAGGCGGGCGGGCCGTGGCGGGGATTGAAGGCGCAGGTGGTATGCAGGCCGAGCCCCCCGCGCTTCGTGACCCGTAGGATCTCCTCCGCCGCCCGCCAGGGTTTGGGCACATGCTCCAGCACCTGATGGGAATAGGTGAAATCGAAGGCCCCCTCCGCCATGGGCAGCGCCTGGCAGTCCACTTCGGGATAGACCGCCCGTTGAATGACCAGGCTGGGCCAGCGGTCCATCACCATGCGGTCGATGCTCTCGTTCAGGTCGATGCTCAGGGCCGTCCGGGGCTCCATGGGGCACTGCGACAGGAAGGCCTCCAGGCAGCGCAGCATCTGCGTCTGAGGCGTCCAACGCCCACGGTCGAGGTGCGAATTCGAGGTTTCCGGTCTCGCCATAGGCTCTCCCTTTCAGGGGTTTCAGGGCGCAATCCTTCGCATCCAGAGCGTGCCCGAACCCGCGAAGAACGGGTGGACTCGCTCAGGGGCCATGGCCTTGAGGCAGGAACCGCACCACTCGATCTGCCAGGCCCGGTTGAAGGCGAGGAAGGCCTGCAGCAGATACTGCTCCGTCCAGAACCGGTGCTCGCCGAGCACCCAGTCCTTCGGGTATTCCCAGGGCATGAAGATGTCGTGCACATGGACCCAGACGCCCACCGCCAGCCGTGGAATCACCTCCAGGTAGAGGTATTGGACATCGCTGCCCGCCTTCAGGACATGGCTGCTGTCGATGAAGAGGACGTCGCCCTCGCCCAGCTCCAGGAAGGCTTCCATCGGGATGTCCTGGGCCCGGATGGGATGGAGGGCCTGAAGTCCAGGCAGGGGTCCGCGCAGGAAGTCCGCCGGATAGGGTTCAAAGGCAGTGAAGACACAGGGCGCGCCCTCTGCGGCGTTCAGCCGAAGGGCCTGGGCGCTGAGCAGGGTTGAGTGGCCCGAGCCGACCTCGATCATTCGAGCGGGCTTCACGTCCCGCAGGATTCCGTAGAGAGAACCGGCGGAGCCCCCCGTAAAGAACGGGTTGGCCAGGTTGAACTGCTGCGGCTCCGGGGAGGCCTCCCGGGGCAGCGCCTGAAGTTCCTCCTCCCACGCCAGCCATCGGGCCATCCAGGCCAGCTGCGCCTCCGGCCGAAGGTCCACGCCGGGCATCTCCGAACGGCGGGTGAAGAAGTCCGGGGGCAGTTCGGACGTGCGGGGGATCGGGCCGTAGAAGTGGTCCAATTCGAGTTCCAGGCCTCGCTTCCGGAGTTCCTGCTCGACCTCCTTCAGATAGGGAAAGGTGGCCATCCAGTCCATCACGCCTCCATGACCACAGACGCCCACACGGCCTCACCTTCAGTCCGAAGACAATGGCAGCGGCGCCAAGCCTCAGATCGGAAGCTCCGGAAATGGGTGGGGAGGACAGGCATGGAGCTCTCTTCGGCAGTCCTTGCCCGGCTCCCTAGGATTGGCCGGAAGCCGAGTCGCTGCCCACCAGCACAAGCGCCAAACTTCCCGTAGTGAAGGCATCCCCATCGAAGCCTCCCAAGAGATTCACCGATGCAAAGCCCGCCTCCAGCATCAAGCCAGCCACCACAGCGCTCCGCAGGGGCAGCAGCGCCTGCTCCGATTCCGTCACCACGCCATCCTCCGTGGATTCCAGCCGCGTGGTGAACCGCAACCGGCCATCGGGCAGCGGATCGTAGCTTCGCTTGAAACGCAGATCCGGCGTCTCCAGGAGCGGCAGCGCGGTGATCCCCTGATCCAGGATGCGGTCGTAGTTCACGAGTTGCAGCATCAGCGCTCCTCCAGGCCGCAGGAGGCTCCTTGCGTGACGGAAGAAGATCGCGACGTCATTCTCGGACGGCAGGTGGGGGAGGGTGTTGCCCAGACAGAGCACGGCATCGAGACCGGGTTCGCAGGGAAAGCTGCGGAGATCGCCCTGAAGAACCTCGAAGAGAGGAGCGCCCGCCGCCTTGACTGCGGCTTGGGCGAACAGGGCCTCATCCAGATCCACGCCCAGCACACGAGCGCCCCGGCGCGAAAGCTCCAACGCCAAGGTGCCCGTGCCGCAACCCGCATCCACGATGCGCTTTCCCGCCAGCCCATCCAAGGTGCGCTCGACGAAGGCCACCAGCGCGGGATTGAGCCGGAAGAGGGCATCGTAATGTTGGGCGAGGTGGGCGTAAGGGGTCACGGCAGGCTCCTGGGAGGCACCCGACTTCGATGCCGGTCCATCATCGACCCTGGAGGCCTTCGTTTGAACTACCTTGCGCATGTGCTGCTGGCGGGCGAAGGCGAGGAAGCCCAGATCGGCGGCCTGCTGGGGGACTTCGTGAAGGGCGATCCAGCGGGCCACTTCCCCGCGGCCATGGAGCGGGAGATCCGCATCCACCGCCGCCTGGACGCCTACACCGACGCCCACCCGGCCTTCCTGGATCTCAAACACCATTTTCCAGAGGAACGCCGACGCTATGCGGGGATCGTGCTGGATGTCTGCCTCGACCACGCCCTGGCCCGCTCCTGGGAACGGTGGTGCGACGAGGAGCTCACCGCCTTCACGGCGGCCTTCTATGACGCTCTCGACCGCCATCGCCCGCTGCTGCCGGAGCGCCTCCTGAGCATCCTGCCCGCCCTGCGGAAGCACGACTGGCTGGCCTCGTACCATGATTTCGCAAACGTGGAAGTCGCCCTGGCGCGCATGGCCCAGAAGCGCCTCAAGCGCGGCGAGGGTCTCGAGGCCTGCATTGCGGATGCGCGCCTTGCCTACGCATCCATCCTGCAGGGCTTCGAGGCCCTCTTTCCCGATCTGCTGACCTTTGCCCAGGCGGAGCGCCGGGCGTACGGGCCCGCTACCAGCGCAGGGTCGCGCCTGCCCAGGTGAGTCCACCGCCGAAGGAGATGAGGAAGACCCGCTCGCCCTTGTGGATCAATCCCTCACGCCATGCACGATCCAGGGTGAGGCCGATGGAGGCCGAAGACGTGTTGCCGTAATGCTCGATGGTGGTGAGGACATCCTCCGCCGGGAGTTTCCGGGTTTCCGCCACGGACTGGATCATCCGCAGGTTCGCCTGGTGGAACACCACCTTGTAGCGCTCGCCTTCCTGCAGGCCGGCCTGGGCGATGAGGCGATCCAGCATCTTGTGCATGGTGGTCACCGCGAAGCGATAGACCCGCTTGCCGTCCTGGTCGAACATCATGTTCCCGTCGTGGGCGGCAAGGTTCACATAGGGCGCACCGCTGACATCCGCACCGAGCTCCACGTATTCGATGGTGGGGCCTTCGCCCTCGGTGGAGAGCAGCACCGCCGCGGCACCATCCCCGAACAGGATGCAGGAGTTGCGATCCGTGTAATCGGTGTATTGGCTCATCTTCTCGCTGGCGGTGACGAGCACGTCCTTGTACAGATCCGAGCTCTCCATCATGCTCTTGGCGATGGTCAGGGCGTAGAGCCAGCCCGGGCAGGCGGCATTCACGTCAAAGGCGGCGCTGGGGTTCAGCTTCAGCTCATGGCCGATGATGCTGGCCTGGTTGGGGCAGAGGCGCCCCGGGGTGCAGGTGGAGGAGATGATCAGGTTCGGCTGCTCCTCCCGGCCCTCCAGGCAGCGACGGGCCGCCTCCACCACCATGTGGTGCGTGTATTCGTCGCTCCGGGCGAGGCGACGCTCGCGGATGCCGGTGCGCTCCAGGATCCACTGGTCCGTGGTGTCGACCATGGTCTCGAGGTCGGCGTTGCTCAGCACGCGCTCCGGGACGTAGGATCCGATGGACTTGAGGACAATGCGCTTCATTCCGTGCTCCTGGTGGGTGGGTGGGACTGCCGTTCGCGCAGGTACCCGGCGAGCTTGTCGCTCAGCCGGTAGATGAAGAAGGTGCCTTCGAAGACGATGCGCTCCCGGGTACGGAGGACGACCTCGACCCGCTGGCGGCGGCGCCCGTGGGCCACGACCCGGGCCTTGGCCGTGACCCGCTCACCGGCGTAGAGGGGGTAGAGGTAGCGGATGTGCGCCTCGCCGGTGAGGGCGACATCCGCATCGATGATGGCGTTTGCCAGGGTATTGGCCTGGGCGAAGAGCAGGTGACCGCGCACCATGCCGGTACTGCGAAGGCTCATGTCATCCGTCGTCTCCAGGATCGAGAGCCCCGAGTGGTCCAGCTCGATGTCCAGGATTTCGCCCACGATCTCGTGTTCCGACAGGCTGCGGGGGCGGATGTTCAAGTGGGCCCGCTTGCGCACCTCGGGGATCCCCGCACGGCGGCGGTCCGCCCGCACCGTGTGGATGCTCACCTCCAGAAGGGCCGCCAACTGTTCGTCCGACAGCAGCGGATTCCGGCGCAGTTCCTCCTGAAGGCGCCCCAGGCGCTCCTCACTGGTCAAACTGCCACGCCGGGGTTCAGCCATACCATTCAGTGATACCACCTGGTGATACGCGGCGGTAGCAGGAATGCGGATCTGGCCGCCCGCCCCCTCAGGTGCGGCGCCCGAAGCTACGTTCCAGCTCGGCCAAGGTCAGGCGTTTCATGATCGGGCGGCCGTGGGGACGGGCCCCCCTCCGCGAGCAAGGAGCGCAGC
>CAYQAS010000021.1:0-25963 GCA_964415525.1 uncultured Solibacteraceae bacterium | reverse complement strand
CTGCGCTCCAGCTCGGCCAAGGTCAGGCGCTTCATGATCGGGCGGCCGTGGGGACGGGCCCCCCTCCGCGAGCAAGGAGCGCAGCGACGCAGGAGCGGGAGCACAGCCCAGCGGGCTGTGCGATCGGGGGGTGGTCCGGTGTCCCCCCGCGAAGTCGAGCCGAAGGCGAAGGCTGAGTGGGAGGCCGCCGACGGGATCAGGCACGTCTACCGAAGCTGCGCTCCAGCTCGGCCAAGGTCAGGCGCTTCATGATCGGGCGGCCGTGGGGACACGTGTGCGGCACCTCACAAGCCAGCAGGTCCCGCAGGAGGTTCAGGGCCATGGGATCGCTCAGGCGCTCATTGGCCTTCACGGCCGCACGGCATGCGAGTTCGGCGTTGAGCTCCCGACGGAAGGCGTCCAGATCCACCTTGCCGGCGGTCTCCAGCCGGTTGAGCAGGTCGGCCACGAGCCGCTCGGGGTCGCGGTCCGTCAGGAAATCCGGCAGGGCCCTCACCACCACGCTGTCGGCGCCGAGGATATCGATCTCGATGCCACAGGCATTCAGTTCCTCCAGCCAGGGCGAGAGCCGCGACAGGGCCGCGGGCCCCAGTCCGATCACCCGCGGCGGCAGTAGAGGCTGCAGGGCCGGAGCGTGGCGTCGGAGAAAGAGCCGCTCGAAGAGCACACGCTCGTGGGCCACGTGCTGGTCCACCACCCACAGTTCGGGCCCTGCTTCGCTCGGAACCTCCGCAAGCAGGTAGGTGTGGGCGAAGGCACCCAGGTAGCGGAAGGCCGGGACGTCGTCCCAGGCGGGTTCCGCCGCCTTGGGGGCTGTCGCCGCCAACTCGTACGAGCGGTCCACGGCATCGCCAAAGGTGGCCGCCAGCACCTCGGTCCCGCCCCAGAGGCGAGGGTGTTCGGCAGGTGCCGCCCGCTTGGGCAGGGGCGCATCGTCCATCTCCAACGGCTTGGGCGGCATCTCCAGGATCGACATGGCGTCGCCCTTGAGCTGCTCCCAGGCTTCCCGGGTCGCCCGGGCCACCCAGGGGAAGATGCGGTTGGGCTCCCGGAACCGGACTTCGGCCTTGGTGGGGTGCACATTCACATCCACCGCCTCCGGCGGCAGGTCAAGGAACAGCAGCACCGCCGGGTAGGCGCCCTTGGGGAAGTAGCCCTCCCACCCCTCGGAGAGCGCGGCCAAGAGGAGGCGGTCGCGCACCACCCGGCCGTTCACGAACAGGTAGAGGTGACTGCGATCCCGGAAGCTGAGGCTGGGCGGACTCAGAAAACCCCGCAACTGCCAGGGGGCCTCACCGTTGCGGAAGGCCACGAGATCCCGGAACTTGTCGCCCAGCAAGGGCGCCAGACGCGAGCCCGCGTTCGCCACCGGCGGCAGGCTCAGGGGCGTGCCGCGGTCCGTCCGCAGGGTCCAGTGGACCTCCGGTGTCGCCAAGGCCAGGCGCGTCACGACGCCCCACAGGTGGGCATGCTCCGTGTCCGTACCCTTGAGGAAGCGGCGGCGAGCGGGCAGCTGCAGGAATAGATCCCGCACCGTCACCGTGGTGCCCCTGCGGCGCGGGGCGGGCTCCACGACCTTGATGACACCGAATTCGCTGCGGAGGCGGTGCCCCTGCCCGTCCGCCTCGGCGGAGTGCAGCTCGAAGCGGGTCACGCTGGCGATGCTCGGGAGCGCCTCGCCCCGGAAACCGAAGGTGCCGAGATGCCCCAGATCGTCCGCCGTGCGGACCTTGCTTGTCGCGTGGCGCTCCAGGGCCATGTAGAGGTCGTCCCGGGACATGCCGCAGCCGTCGTCGCCGATTTCCAGCAGCCGCTTGCCCCCGTCCTCCCAGGCGATGTCCAGGCGCGTGGCCCCGGCATCCAAGGCGTTCTCCACCAGTTCCTTGAGCACCGAGGCGGGCCGCTCCACCACCTCTCCGGCGGCGATCTGGTTGGCGACATGGTCAGCGAGAATGCGGATCTGCGGCATGAAAGCAGTGTAGGGCCGTTCCGAACTCACGTTTGATGCCCCCCGCCCGTTGAATTTCATCAGACCCAGAGGCGCCCATGAACTTTGATGAAGCCATCACCGCCCACAGCCAATGGAAGATCCGCCTTCAAGGCGTGGTTGCAGGAACCAGCCAGGAAGTGCTGGATCCCGCCCTGATCGGCCTCGACGACCGCTGTCCCCTGGGCCAGTGGATCCATGGCGAAGCCAAGGCACATGGGGCCTTGAAGGAATACGAAGAACTCGTCTCCGAACATGCCGCCTTCCACAAGGCCGCAGCCGAGGTGCTCCGCATGGTCCAGGAGGGGAAGACCGCCAAGGCCGCAACCTCCATCGATCATGGCCTGTTCCACGAGGCCTCGATCCGCACGATCAACGCCATCCGTCACCTCCGAAGGAAGGTGGAACATCCCTGATGCCCCTCGGGAAACCGGGTCACCCGGGATAGACCCGCCCCAGGAGAAGCACCCAGAGCGGCAGGGCCACGAGACTGGCCAGGTTCGTGGCACTCACCATGACCGTGGCGTAGCGGTGGTCGGCATCGCAGGTGCGGGCCACCAGGGCGGATTGGGTGATGGCAGGCAGACCGGCACACACGATGAAGACCTTCGCCATGAGCGGCGGGATGGGCAGGAGAAAGGCGGCAAGCAGTACCAGCCCCGGCGAGAGGACAAAGCGCCCCAGCAGGAGCATCACCATGTCCCGCGTGGGCCGCAGTTCTGCCCAGGTGATGGTGGCGAAGGTGATGCCCATGAAAAGCAGGGAGAGGGGTGTGGTGAGGGCGCCGATGTGCTTGCAGGCACTGGCTACGGGCGTGGGGAGTTTCAGTCCGAGCAAGAGGAGGGTTAACCCTGCCAGAAATCCCAGGAACGGCGGCGAGAGGATGCGCTTGAGATGAGCCCAACCCAGCAGGGGCAGCGCGCGACCGGCATCCCGTTCGATCCCGTGGGCGCCCCAAGTCCAGAAGTAGGTGGTGTTGGCGGTGTAGTAGAGCAGCACGTAGGGCAGCGCACCTTCCCCGAAGAGGGCCAGGTTCACGGGCAGCCCGATGAAGATGGCGTTGGAGGCGGTGAACATGGCGGCAAACGTGCCGCGCCGCCCTTCGGAAACCCGCCCCGCCCGTGCCGCCTGGGGCGCCAACAAGGCGGTGCCAAGGATTCCCAGGGCAGGCAGCACCAGGCCACGGCCCGCATGGATCAGGCTGGCGCGCTCCAGGTTGCCGCTGAGGTTCTGGACCATGAGAAGCGGCAAGGCCAAGCCCACCACCAGCCGAGTCAGAACCGCACCATCCTCCGCGCGCAGAAGCCCCCGCCGGGTGGCGGCGAAACCCACGGCGATAATCAGAAAGATTGTGAACACGCTCGCGAAGGCGGCGGCCATGGGCCCCTCAGAACAACGGGGCCCCGCAGGGCCCCGGATCAGACGAAAACGTCAGCGCCTCACAGTGCGAGGTTGCGCAAGAAGCCCCGCACCAGCGCCTCGAAGTTCGCGGCGGAGGCGGCACCGGCCTCCAGCACCTCGGCATGGGTGAGCGGCTGGGGCAGGATGCCCGCGGCCATGTTGCACAGGCAGCTGATGCCAGCGACCTTCAATCCCTCGTGGCGCGCCACGATGGCTTCCTGCACGGTGCTCATTCCCACGGCGTCGGCGCCGAGGGTACGGAAGGCACGGATCTCGGCCGGGGTCTCGAAACTCGGGCCGGTGACGGCGAGGTAGACGCCGTCGCGCAGGGTCTGGCCCAGAGCCTCGCCCGCGGCGTGGATCTGGCGACGCAGGTCGACGTCGTAGGCTTCGGTCATGTCCATGAAGCGGGGGCCTGGCTCCACATTGGGCCCGATCAACCCGTTGGTGCCCTGAAGGTTGATGTGATCCGAGATCACCATCAGATCACCCACGCTGAAGCCCGTGTTCACGGCACCTGCCGCGTTCGTGTGCACCACGGCCTTCAGGCCGAGACGACCATAGAGCCGCATGGGAGCCGTGACGAGGCCCATGGGATGGCCCTCGTAGAAGTGAAACCGACCCGCCTGAAGGACGACCTTGCGGCCTTCGAGTTCACAGAAGATCAGCTTGCCGCTGTGGCCGATCACGGTCTGGGCAGGAAATCCGGGCAGATCCGTAAATGGAACGGACACTCCGGCCTCGGCTTCGGGGCAGTGGGCCAACTGGCCCAGGCCCGAACCCAGCACGATGGCCAGTTCCGGCTGGAAGGGCAGGCGATCCTTCAGAATGGAGAGGGCGGGACTCAGATCCATGGTGAAACCTACTTGGCCGGACGGAAGGTCAAGGTGAAGGTGTAGTCCCCGATCTTCGTGGACGGACTCACCAGGTGAACCGAGAGAGGCACGTAAGACGTAACGTTGTCCTTGGTGGAGTTGAAGAACACGACCCGCTTGAGAGGATCCAAGGGGTTCGTCGATGTGTTTGCGTCATACGTCTGCATCACGGGACTACCTCCCACTGCGGCCGCGGAGAAACGCAACTCCAGCTTCACACCTGCAGGGGGAAGGGGAGCCACATCGAGGAAATAGGCTTGATCCTTTGTCGTTGCGTAGAGGCCCGTCAGAGTCTCGCCCAAGGAGGCATTGTTGTAGCGACCCGTCCCATCCAGGTGGGCGCCCGACATGCTGAGGGTGAGGGTCTTCGTGAAGAAAGGCTGCCCTGTCACTGGGGTAAAGTCGATTCCCCAAATGGTGAGGAAGGTCGCAAGGGGGCCCGTGGTGGGCCGGGGCCATTCGAGGCCGAACGGTGTCGCGAGGGCCTTGATGGCGTCGTCGGTGAAGATGGTTTTGAGGTCCACCGTCTCGGCCGAAGCCTTGTCTTCCTTGAGCCGGGCCAACTGACTGAAGACGGAGACGACATCCGTGAGCTTTCCGGTGGTGTCCTTCGGCGCCGCCTGGGAGAAATACCGGGCCGCATTGCTCGGGACGATCTTGGCCCAATCCGCCGGCGTTCCTGGGCTCGGAAGGCTGTTGGCCTTCAGGACAATCTCCCAGGCCAGGGCCTGGAGATTTGGAGCACTGAAGGCATCCCGGGGCGCCGTGCCCACCTTGCGGATGTCCAAAACGCGCGGAGGCGCACCCGCCAGGGTATCCGCCAGGTAGGGCGACTTCATGGCGATGGCCGCCAGGGGCAGCACACTGCCCTGCGGGAAGGCCACCTGGGGTGCCAGACCGACCAACTCCTGGCCACCCACAGCAGACCAGCGATCCAGGGGCTGCACGAAGGCCCAGGGGCCGAAATGGGAGGCATAGACAACGTTTTGTGCGGCAAGGGTCGCGATAACGCCCGCATCCCATGCATCGTCATTGGATTCGGCACCCCTGAGACTTCCAAAGAAATGGAAACCATTGACAGAGTATGCCTTGGGATAACGGGTGAGATCGTATTCGATGAAACTGCCCCGGGCATGGCTGACACCCGGTCGATAGTGCAAGTCGAGCGTCCCAGGCAGGGAGGCGCTGCCAAAGGCGGTCGCGAACTCCGAGAGGCTATCAAGAATTCCCATCACCCGACTGCCAGTGGGGCTGGGTTCCTTCACCGCCTGCTGGAGGACGGATTCCGTTGGGATGTCGCTGTTCAACCACCAAGCAGTGTTCTGCTTAATATCGAAATTGACCGTGGCATCGCCCGTGACCTTCTCGCCGGGAATGGCGGCTTCCTCCGGAAGCTTTCCTGCCACGCCCTTGCGAAGCACATATAGGAGGCGATCCGACTGGGGAAGGGCGCTGTCGATCCCTGCCGGATCCGCAATCAGTCGGATGGTTTGGCTGGGAGGCATGGGCGTCGTCACGCTTACCAGTTCCACAAAGGCATCCGTATCGCCCTTGTGCGTCAGCTCGAGAGCATAGGCACCATCCTTATCCGTGACCGTCGAATTAGCGAGGTACCAGGGCCGACTGGTCGCGCCCGTCGTGCTCTTTTCCTCCTCTGCGATCCAGAGGCGCACCTGCACGTAGCGAGCGGGCAGGGTCGTGAACTTGGCGGCATCCGTCTCCAGCCCCACGGGCTCGCCCTTGTCGTTCGAGACAAGCGGAATGCGCGAGTAGGTCACCTTGCCGGAGATCTTGGCGGTCTTGGTGCTGTCGGTTGTGACGGCGGCGTCCTTGGACTTGCTGCATCCCAACCCCAATGCCGCGAATGCGGTCAGGGCAAGGAGCCAGCGGAAGGATGCATGGAAAGCGTTTGGAGCCATGGAAGCCTCGATGGAACAGACCGGAAGGATGCACCCGCAAGCGGCGCGCACCCTGTATGCGCGGGAAACGAGGGAGGTTCATTATCCCCGGAACCCGCTTGATCGGCTTCCCTGAATTAGCGCCGGCTCGGAGGCTTGGCAGCGCTGTTCTGCGCCAGGATCTCCGCCGGGATCTCCTCAACGTCGTTGAGGTAGGGAGCAGGATTGACCCGGAGGCCGCTCAGGCGCAGCTCGAAATGGACATGAGGACCCGTGGCGCGACCAGTCCGCCCCACTTCCGCAATCTTCTGCCCGCGGCGGACGATATCGCCTTCCCGAGCATAATTCCGGCTGTTGTGTCCATAGACGGTCTCGACGCCATTCCCGTGATCAACAATGACGTAGTTGCCCATCGCCTTTTCGCGACCCACGAATATCACCTTGCCATCCAGGGCCGCGAACACATCCGTGCCGTTGGGCGCGTTCAAGTCGATACCTCGGTGGGAGCCGTTATAGGGCACGCGGATGCGGCGGCTCTTCCGACCGTTCTTGGCCTTGACAACCTTGACCGTCCGACGGATGCGCGGGCCATAGCCGGAGCTCACCGTGCGGGTTTCCACCGGCCAGAGCAGGTCCAGGTTGTTGGGATCTGCAAGCTCATACCCCAATGGCGCAGGGTGAGACGCCAGGATGTCAGCGGCGGGCTGCCCCTTCAGCACCGGCTGAAGGTGGTCAGCCAGTGCTTCCGGAGAGGGGGTCCCCGGGGCGAAGCTGTTGCCTATCTGGTCAGGTCCGATGGGGCGGATACGCTCCATGCGAGCCAGGGTTGCCATCGGCATCGAGGGGATCCCCGGCAGGCTCTCCAGGGGCTCAAGCGCCTTCCGTCCACGACGGGTCGCCTTGGGGGCGGGCTTGGATCCAGCTTTCAGATGCAGGCGCGTCTTGACGCTGAGTCGATCCAGATCCACGCCAGGATTGAGCCTGGCCAACTGGTCAAGGCTCAGCCCCGCGCGCTTGGCGATCTTGGCGGCGGTTTGCCCAGCCTTGACCACGTGCACAGCCGCGCCCGACTTGGGGGCGGCATTCACGGGCAGGACTTGGGTGGAAAGGACGAGGGCGAAAGCGAGTGAGGAAATACGCATTTCCACTCCTTGGGACAAGCGGGTCCATTGGGGGGTGGTCAATCAACGCACCTTCCGGCGAAGCCGGTGTGCACGCTGAACGGGATCTGGCCAGCTTAGCCGGACTCGGAGAATCTGAGAAGCGGATCGATTTTTCCTACTCCTGCCATGGGCATTCCGCCCAGTCCCTCAGGATTCGGCCGCTGCGACCGCCCTCTTTGAGTAATAGGCGAGCCGGGCCCAAATCCATCTCCTGACCTGCGGCTTTCAGCATGTCGTAGAGGGTCAGCAGGCCGCCGGCCACCGCAGCCATGGCCTCCATCTCAACGCCGGTGCGCCCTTCCGTGCGGACTTCCGCCCGGATCCACGCCCGGGAGGTGATTGGGTCCCAGTGGTGCTCCACCGTGATCGCCGTGAGCAGCAGCGGATGGGCCAGGGGAATGAGATCGCTGGCCCGCTTTGCGCCATTGACCGCCCCGATGCGGGCCACAGCAAAAGGATCGCCCTTTTTTGAAGGACCCGTCAGGGCCTTCTCCAGGGCCGCCGCATTGGCGGCCCCCAGGGTGAGACAGCCCGCAGCCACGGCACGTCGGGCGGTGATGTCCTTGTCGGACACGTCCACCATCCGGGGTTGGCCCGCGTCATCGAGGTGCGTCAGGTCGCTCACCCCAGCACCCTGGGCAGCAGGAGCGCCCGCAGGCCCTCCGCGTCGTGGACGCATCCGATGGGACCCCAGGCCTCCAGGGCTTCCAGCCCGTAGAACCCGTGGGTGACGCCGACGCTCGGCACGCCTGCCCGCTTCGCCATGTCCAAGTCGAAGGGCGTGTCACCCACCATCAGGGCTTCCTCAGGCTCAATGCCATGAGCGGTCAGCGCCTGGGCCAGGGATTCCGGGTGCGGCTTGGTGGCGTCGCCCACCTCGTCCGGCGTGATGATCGGGTCGAAGTAGGGCTCCCAGCCAAAGCGGGCCGCCTGGCGTCGCAGAGGCTCGCCCCGCTTGCTGCTGGCGATGGCCATCTTCACGCCTGCCGCATGCAGCTCCGCCAGAAGGGCTGAAATGCCAGGGAAGGGCTGGATGAGATCTTCGCTGCCGAGCCAGTCGAAGGAGCGGTAGACGGGATAGACCTCCTCGAAGGTCATGCCGCGGGGGCCGAAGGTGCCCTCGATCCCGTCCCGAACCGGCAGTCCGACGTATTTCAGCCACTCCTCCCGGATCTCAGGCCCCAGCTCCATGAGGCCCAGGGCGTGGTCCATCCCCGCCTCGATCTGGGGACGGCTGTCGATCAGCGTCCCGTCGAAATCCCACACGATGAGCCTGGTCTTCATGCTTTGGTGCCTTCCTGGTCTGGAAGGGTTTCGGTTTCGGTACCGAAGACGCCCTCCCACTTCGCGATCACGACGCTGGCCAGACCGTTGCCGATCACGTTGATGGTGGTCCGGGCCATGTCCATGATCTCATCCACCGCGAGCAGCATGGCAATGCCAGCTTCTCCCGGCAGGTGGAATGACCCGCAAGTGGCCGCGATGATCACGAGGGTCGCCCGGGGCACGCCCGCCACGCCCTTTGACGTCAACATGAAGGTGAAGACCATCATCAATTGGGCGCCGAAGCCCATGGCCGGGTAGGCGATGGGGTCTGCCGCATGGGCCGCCTGGGCGATGGTGAGGCTGGCGAGGACCAGATAGAGCGTTGAGCCGTCCAGGTTGAAGCTGTAGCCCGTGGGAATGACGAAGCTCGCCACGCGGCGGGGGACGCCAAAGCGCACAACCTCTTCCAGCAGCTTGGGCAGGGCCGCTTCACTCGAAGCCGTGGAGTAGGCGGTGATGGCCGGATCCTTGATGGCCTTGAGGAACTTGAAGATCTTGATCCCCGCGATCCAGGCCACGGGCATGAAGACCACCACGAATAAAGCAATGAGCGCGAAGTAGAGGCTGCCCACAAGCAGGCTGTACTGTTTGAGGAGGTGGAAGACCGCTGTCCACCCCTTCATCTCCACCCCCCCCACCACATGCCCCGCCGCCATGGAGCTGACGTTGTAGGCCATGGCGCCGAAGACCCCCAGGGGCGTCAGCTTCATGATCATGTCCGTGTACTTGAACATGGTCTGAGCGACGCCATCAAAGAAGGCAAAGACGGGCTTGCCCTTCTCCCCAACCTTCGTGAGCGCGATGCCGAAGAGGCTCGCGAAGATCACCACCGGCAGGATGTCCGCCTTGGCCGCGTGCTCCACCAGGTTGTAGGGGAACAGGTGCATGGCGATCTCCCAACCCGTCTGCGGCTTGGCGGCCACCACGGCGGTGTGGGCGGAGAGGTCCAGGGGCAGGTGGGCGCCGGGCTGCCACCAGTTGGCGATGGCCAGCCCCAGAAAGAGGGCGATGGTGGTGACGATCTCAAAATAGAGCAGCGCCTTGCCGCCCATGCGCCCCACCGCCTTGATATCCCCCGTCTGGGCGATGCCCACCACGATGGTGCTGAAGAGCAGTGGAACGATCAGCCCCTTGATGAGGTTGATGAAGCTCTTCGAGAGGAACCTGAAGAGGTTGTAGGCCTGAGGGAACTGGTCCTTGGGCAGGAAACCGCCCAGTACCACGCCCATGATCAGGCCGATGAAGATCCAGAACGTGCTGGAGCGGTACCAGGGCTTGGCGGTGGCGCTCATGGCGTCATGAACCTCGTAAAGCGATAGCTTCTCACAGGGCCGGAGGCACGGCGAGGGCTGCATCTCCCATCCGAACCCGCTGGACGCGGCCCTGCTCGTCCAGATCAATCTCAATGGGGAAATAGGCCAGGCCGAATTTCGTAAGGACGCTTCGAACCGGTGCCAGGAAGACCCGGGTCTCGTCCTTGGGGAGCCGTCCCACGAAAGGCAAAGCCTCCCTTCGTGCCGAATTATCGAGCTGTTCCACCTCGCTGGGGGCATCTCCCTCCATGGTCGGCACGATCCAGAGGGTGTCCGCCGGCGGAGAAGCGATCAGCCCGTCCCGCACCTGGGCGATCCGAACCTTCCGGATGCCGGGCTGGGCAAGCGAGACCGATACAGGAGCGAGTTCGGGCAGGGACCACAGACGCAACGTCGGCGGGAAGGCCTTTGGGAGCGCCAAGGCCGTCTGGAAGCCGAGGAAGAGATCCGGGGTTTTCTCCCCCACCCGCGCCTTGAGGTCCGCAAACCGCGCCTCATCCGCCTCCGCCAAGGCGAAGCAAAGCGCATGACGCAGGGCATAGCCCCTGAATAAAGGATGCACGGCGGGGGACAAGAGCTGGTCCTCCCAGCGACGCCGGATCTCTGGACGCCAGACGCCCATGCGAACCAACCGCGCCCCCCAGCGCCAGTAACGCAGCTGTGAGCCCACTTCCTTCATTCGAGGTGCCGCTTCCGGCAAGGCTTGGTCCTTAAGCACCTCCAGCAGCGCCAGAGCTTCCTTCCGGCTGGGATGCCCCAGTTTGAAGGGAGCCCCCGCCGCCTCTGGCCGAATGCCTTCGAGCAGCCACGCAAGCGCGGCCCGATCCCGGGGTGCGACGCCAGGAGGCGCCGGGAATTGGCCCTCAAGGTCGTACTGCTCGAGCAGCTCGTCCACCGCACGAACAAGCGGCAGAGGTTTGGGAGGCGCAGCCACGAGGGCCGGAATCAGGAGAAAGGCAGATGCGATCACGGGGAACTCCCGTCGGACGGTGGTTTCAGAGAGAATGACAGACCCGAAACCCGCAAGGAGGCTTTCCATGACCCTGACCCTCACCCCCGTGGAACGGCTGGTGGTGGCCCTGGACGTCCCCACCGCCGCCGAGGCGGTCGCCCTGGCCAAAACCCTTTCCGGTCGCGTGGGAATGCTCAAGGTCGGCCTGGAGCTGTTCTGCGCTGAAGGCCCCCAGCTCGTCCGCGACCTCCAGCAGCACGCACCCGTCTTCCTCGATCTCAAGCTCCATGACATCCCCACCACGGTGCGACGCGCTATGGAGGCCCTGCTTCCGCTGGATCCTCGCCTCATCAATATCCACGCGCAGGGCGGGGCGGCCATGATCGAGACCGCGGCGGAGGCGGTGGCGGCGCACCGCGCCAAGGGCGGGCGCACGGAACTGCTCGCGGTGACGGTGCTCACGAGCCTCGGCAAGGAAGACCTCGCCCGCCTAGGTTTCGCCGCGGAACCCGGCGAAGTGGCCCTGCACCTCGCTCGCCTCTCCAAACAGTTCGGCTGCCAGGGTGTGGTCTGTTCCGCCCACGAAGCCGCCGCCATCGGAGAGGCATGTGGCGCGGACTTCTACCGGCTCACGCCGGGGATCCGCCCCAGTGGCGAAGCCGTGCAGGACCAGGCCCGGGTCGTGACCCCCGCCCAGGCCGTGCGCAATGGCAGCACCTGGCTGGTGGTGGGCCGCCCCATCACCCGCGCCCAGGACCCTGCCGCGGCTGCCCAGGCCATCCTGGACGAACTCGCCCAGGCTTAAGCCATGTCCGCTGGATCACCCCTGATCTTTCGCCCCAGCCTGGCTCAGCGGGCCATGGCCTGCCTGCTCTGCGTAGGCAGCTGGCTCGTGGGTGTAAAGGCGGTGACCCTGCTGATGGCTCACCTACCCCTCTGGTATGGCCAGCTTCAATTGGCTCAAACCAAGGGTGAGCCTGTCTTGGCCTGGTGGGGCCTGATCGGGGGCGCCGTCCTGGCTTGTCTCGCTGCGGGACTGGCACTCCTGCTGGTCATCCTCGGATTCATCCTCATCGAAGGATGCCAAGTCATCACAGACGGCATGGGACTGACCGTGGAATACCACACCCTGCCGGGACCCATGGCGCGGTGGTTTGGCGCCGGACGGCTCAGCTGGAAGCAGATCCTGACCTTGGAGAAGCGCGGTTGGTCCTTTGTCATCGGGGGGGATCCCAAGGCGGATGAGAGCGGCCCCCGGCTCCCCATTCAGAACTCCCTGAAACTGCGGTTCCTGGTAACCGCCGAACTCGAACGGCTCATTCTGCTCATCATCGAGCGGAGCCCCAACATCCGATGACCGAAATCCCCTCCATCCACTTTCGCCGTCGCGGGTTCTATGCCCTCTGGGTCGCCCTGCTCCTGCTATCCGGAGTTGCGCTGGTCCTTTGGCGGAAACCGGTCTACATGGGCACTTGGAACGTCCAGATCAAGATGCGGGTCGATGCCGCTCCGGGCGAACTCCAGGCACGAATATGGTTTGGACCGACGTCCGCCCTGAGGCAGAAGCCCCTGTCCCAAGCCTGGGAACGCCGGACGGACTCCATCCCAATGGGCCAGAAGGTGCATATCAAGGACCTTCATGTCCCTCTGGCCCGCCGCCGCTGGACCCAACTGCCCTATCCAGAAGGGAACGGCGAAGTGCTCGTGATTGAGCTTCGGCACGGCGCGGAGCCCCCGCGTTATCTTGCATTCCAGCTGGAGGAAGATCTCAAGGTCGTCCTCATGCGTCACAAACGCGTGACGACCCTGGAGTTCGTGACGAATTGGCAAAGGCTCCCCCTCGATCCCAGCCTTTGAACTCGGCTAACCTGGGGCGATCCAATCATGGTGTTGGACCGTGGAGCCCTTATGAAGCACGCTGCCCTCTTCGCCCTTGTGGCGCCCGCCGCCCTCCTGGCCCAGACCCCTGCGACTCCGACCCTCATCTCTAAGGCGGACGAACTCCAGAAGGCCTCCAACGCGGAAGTGAACCGGCTGATCGCCGAGTTCAAGTTCGAGGAGGCCTTAGCCAAGGCTGCCGCCTTCGCCCAGACCCCGTCCTTCCCCTACCCGACCATTGATCTGGCCACACTGGTTGCCAACCCCGCCCTGGCCAATGAGCATGGTGCCAAGGCTCAGGAGGTCCTGGCCGCCAACGCCACCCTGTTGAACGCGTTCGTGAGCCACGCCAACGCCCTGCGCGCTGCAGGCCAGTGGGAGAAGGCCACCGAGGCCCTGCGCACCGGTGCGGACCGTGCCGAAAAGAACCTGGTCGGATTCCGAACCTCCGTTGCTCCCATCGCCCAGCTGTGGGAAAAGCTCGAAAATGATGGCAAAACCTTCATTTCCGCCAATGAGGCCCGCATCCAGAGCGACGAGAATGCCCTGATGGCCGAGAAGTCCCGCCTGGAGAAGGCATGGGAAGGCTACAAGTCCAAGAAGGTCAAGCTGTCCAAGAAGGAATTTGACCAGCTGGATACAGATACCAAGGGTTTCGAGACCAAGGCCAAGGCCTTCGATGCCGACAAACAGAAGCTGGCCTTCAGCAAGGGCAACCAGGGCCGCATTGACTCCGTCCGTAGCGCCCTGAAGAGCATGGAGAAGGCCGGCGATCTGGCATCCATTCTTCGCAAGAACGCCGACACGGTGCAGGCCGATGTGGAGCGCCAGCAGAAGGAGATGGAGGAATTTGCCGCCAAGCAGAAGGCCGCCAAGAAGCCCAAGAAGGGGCAGCCCGTGATCGAAGGCCCCAAGGCCTGGGTCAACGCCGTCATGGCGGACAAGAACAACCTCATCAACCTGGGTACCCCCGCCAAGCAAACCGGCCTTCTGAACCGCCTCCTAGTGCTGGATCAGGGCAACGAAGCCGCTACCAAGGCCCTCGACAACATCAAGGCCGCCCGTGATCCCTTCTTCATCGAGCCCAAGGCGAAGGGCGCCAAGCCCAAGGCGAAGAAGTGAGGTTCCATTCAGGACTCGTCAGTCTTTTCGTCGCTTTTGCGGCGATGGGCCCCCTCTCCGCGCAGCGCCTGCAGGATCGCTATTCTGAGGCTGCGCGGGGATGGGAGGCCTTGCTCGAGAAGGGAGAAGGAACCGCCGTCCGCAAGGCCGCCGAAGCCTTGATCGCCCGCGAGTCCGCCCAGGCCAGCCCCATGGACTACAACGACCAGCGCGCCTTGGTCGCCCTCTGCGACATGGCCGCCCGCGCAGCGGTGCTAGAGGGCGCTTGGGAGGATGCCATCACCCTGCTGGAGAGGGCCGCGAGCATCGCGCGCGCCAATACCGAACAGGCGGAGAAGACCCTTGGCAAGGTCCTCCAGGATCACGAGGCCCACCTCGTCCAGACCCGCGCCACCGTCACCCAGCTGGAAGCCAAGTTGAAGGACTACAGTCAGGCAGACGGCCTTCCTAAATACGAAGTCGAAGCCCGGGACCGCGCCCGCCTCAGTCTCAATCAGCACAAGGCCAGCATCGCCCACAGTGAGCAGGCCATGGGCGAGATCCGGAACGTCCTGACCCAGCTCCGGAACGTCCAGGAGGTCTACGCAAAGTCCCAGTCCACCTGGAAGGCTTTCCTGGAAGCCGAGCAGGCCGAGTTGGCCAAGATTGGCTCACCCGCCAAATACGCCGCCGAGAAGCTTGAGCAGGTTAAGGCCGATGATGCCAAACCCAAATCCGAGCGCCTATCGTATGGACGACGGCTCCTCAGACACGACCCCGCAAATGCCGATTGCAAACGATTCGTAGATCGCCTTCTCGGGATCGATCCTGAACCCGAGGCCAAGCCGGAACCGAAGAAGATCGTCAAGCGAAAGGCTCGCAAGAAGTAGTTCCTCGTTATTTACAACCAAAAGAGGCCCGCAGATGCGGGCCTCTTTTGGTCAGTCCAACTTGCCTAGAACACGCAGCCGAAGGAGAGCTTCAGGAAGTCGGTGGAAGGCGGCTCCTGTCTCGCAAGGTCATTGCCGCTCAAGGTCTTGTGGTAAACCGCCTCCAGCGTGAAACGCAAGCCGCCGTCATAGCCAAAGGTCCGTCCGACACCGAAGGTCGCAGCGGTGCGGGCCTTCCGTGTGGTGGCTTCCCACTGATCGTCGTAGTGGTAGGGAGCACTTTCCCCTCGATTGAAACTCTCAAAGTCTGCGCAGAGACCGGCCAACAGGTACGCTCCCCGATGGCGGTAGGCACTCCCGGAGAAGAACTGCATCTCGGCACCTACGCTGAAAAGATTGTGTTCCAGCGTCAGGGTCGTCGCACCTGGGGAAGTGTTGGTCCCCCGAACGGTTTGGCCACTCAGGTTCAGCCGCAGGGCCGTCCGGGTCTCCAGGGGGAAACTCATGGTGAACTGGGCACCCAGCCCCACGTCGTAGCCCTCCTCTTGGCCTCCGGGCAACTGGACAGTAGGTGCGTAGGTGGTCGAACGGAAGCTCCCAGCAGGCATCACCAGATTGAGGGCGAGTCCCATACGGGGTTCCTGGGCCGAGAGGGCCATGGTGATGACACTGGCAAGCAGGATCGGGCGAGTCAGACGGGACATAAAAACCTCCGGAGGATGTGCATGCAGATGATATGCCATCAGATCCGACCCCATCCCGCATGGTTGAATCCCTGGCGCCAATCGAGGGCGATGTTGCAGACCACCCCCGCGGTGGCGTTTTTGCAACACCTGGGGGTACTCTGGATCGGTCTAGGAGATGGGAGATGGCATGGAAGCACGCACTGGCCAAGATCAAGCAGGACCTGAAGGCGGAGCCTGAGGCTCCTCCCGCCCCAAAGCCCAAGTCCATTCCCAAACCGGACCTTCCCGCCCGTCCCATCGAGGACGAGGACGCGATGTTCCTTCGGGCCATGGGCAGACAACCCGCCGCAGCCCCCGCCCCGCGCCGACCAGGGCCGCCCCAGGCCGCACCGGCTCCCGTCCCTCCACCGCCCCCTCCGGTTGAGGAAGAAGATTTTCAGGCTGCCATGCAGGATCTCAAGGGCCTCAAGTCATTGGGAAGGGGAGCCCTTCGGGAGACCGCAGTCCCCGCGCACGACCAAGCCAAGCCTGCACCGCCCATCACCGTCACGCCCGAACCCGCCCCAGCACTCACCGCCGAACCCATTCCGGTCGCCGAGTCCCCGGAAGTCGAAGTGGATTTCCAGACGGCCATGCGGGGCGTCAAAGCGTTAAGCAGGGGCCCCCTTCCCGAAAACCCCAAGGCGCCTGCCCCCTCTCCCGCGGTCAAATCGACACCCGCATCTATCCCCATTCCCGCCCTACCGCCAGCTCCGGCACCCATCTCCGCACCAGTGACTGCACCGGTGCAACCTGTCGGACCGAAGTTGATCCATCTGGCTGCGGGCATGGCCATCGAGGTCGATGGCAGCCTGGACCTGCGTGCGCATTCCGTGGCGGATGCCCGAGAGCGCCTTCGTGAACGCATCCAGGACGGGAGGTTCCTCGGCTGGCGAACCCTGCACCTTCACCTCGGCCCGGAACCCGGACTCCACGAGATGCTCCAGTCCTGCATCCGGGGTGCGGAAGCCCCTTTCATCCTCCAGTACGCCCAGGCTCCCATCCCCATGGGGGGCAGCCAGGCATGGATTCTCTATTTCCATCTCGCCTGAGCCGATAACGGATTCAGTCCAGGAGTTCGCATGAGCCTTGTGGTCGTGGGAAGTGTCGCTTTTGATGATCTGGAGACACCATCCGGCACCCGGGAAAACCTGTTGGGCGGGTCGGCCAGTTTCTTCTCCCTGTGTGCCAGCCATTTCCACCCCATTCAGGTGGTCGCGGTGGTGGGAGATGACTTCACCGATGCCCACCGGGAAACCCTCGCCGTTCGGGACATTGATCTTTCGGGCCTGGAGCGCCAGCCCGGTCGCAGTTTCCACTGGAAGGGGAGCTATGGCCAGGACCTAGGGGACGCCCGCACCCTCGACACTCAGCTGAATGTTTTCGCCGCCTTCCACCCGCAACTTCCGCAACAACACCGCGAAGCCCCCTACCTCTTCCTCGGGAACATCGACCCCGTGCTCCAGAAAGATGTGCTGTCTCAGATGCCCCGGCGGCCCGAGTGGGTCGCCTTGGACACCATGAACTTCTGGATCGAGGGCAACCGTGAGGCCCTCCTGGACGTGCTCCAGCAGGTGGACATCCTCCTCGTGAACGAGGCGGAGTGCCGAGCCCTTTCCGGCGAACGCAATCTGATCCGGGCCTTCCCTCGCATCCGCGCCCTTGGGCCACGAATTCTGGTAGTGAAGCGGGGCGAACACGGAGCCATGCTGTTCTGGGATGAGGGCATGTTCGCACTCCCCGCCTTCCCGCTGGAAGTCGTCGTGGACCCCACGGGAGCCGGAGACACCTTTGCGGGCGGGTTCCTGGGACACTTGGCGGCTGCCGGCCAGCTTGACGCCCCGGCCCTCAAGCGAGCCCTCGTGAGCGGCACCATCATGGCCAGCTTCACGGTGGAAGGATTTGGACTAGAGAGACTCCAAACCGTAACCGATAGGGAGATGACCGAGCGAACGCATGCTTTTTTCACGATGATCTCTACGGATGGGCTATAATCCCGAACACCACTGCCAGGGAGACCCTATGATCCCGCGCAACTCGCTGCGTTTGCTTGTTTTGGCGCCCTGCCTGACCCTGGTCTGTTCAGCCCAGGATTCTCAGCCGCGCCCTTCGGGAGATCAGGCCGCCCCCCAGGAAACCAGGGCAGCCATTGAATACAAGGTGGGCGACCTGGTGAAAACCCCGGAGCACGCCTCCCGGTGGGAATACCCCAAGGAGTTCACGCTGCCTGCCGGATTCCGGCTACATCTCGTGGAGAAGGGGGACACCCTCTGGGATCTCGGCCAGAAGAACCTTGGCAATCCCTATGCTTGGCCGCAGATCTGGGAACACAATAAGTGGATCAAAGATCCCCACTGGATCTTCCCGGGCGACCCGCTCCTGATTCCCGACCAGTCGAAAACATTGGCCAAGGCCACAGAGGTTCCAGAAAGCACGGCTCCCACTCAGGTCGCCCAGATGGAACCAGAATCCCCAAGCACCTACAAGCGCTTACTTTCATCCGAAATGGCCTATACCTACCAGGACTTCCTGCAGCTGCCCTATGTTGCGGAAGAGGGGTCGGAGGCACACTTCAAGACCCGAGGCGCCATCCGGATCGCTGGAGGCGAGAAGGTCGACCACGCCAATTTCACAGATGGCGACAAGATTTTCTTGGATGGCGGACAGGATCGCAGCCTCAAGGTAGGCGACCGCCGTGTAATCGTAAAGGTCATCAAGAAGCGACTCTTCCACCCGGATGACACGCGCCGGGTGAAGCCCCTCGGAGATGTGATCCAGCATGTCGGTGTTGTTCGAATTCTTCATGTCACCGAAAAAGGCAGCATCGCCATCATTGAACGCTGCTTGGATGGTGTAGAGCGCGGCCAGATGCTGATTCCCTTCACGGAACCGGCATCTATTCCCCTCGCCTTGCGCAAGAACAGCGAGGGAAAAGAACCGAATGATCCCATTACGCCCACGAGCCCCAGCGCCAAGATCGTCCACATTGGGGACGCCGTCAGCAATGTGGCCAACGGCGCCCAGGTGATCATCGACAAGGGCGAGGCTCATGGTCTCAAAGTTGGGAACATGCTCCTGGGTGTCCAGGAAGACGAATGGTCCGTCGGCAACCCCAGGGAACGCACACATGCCAAGGAACGGACTTTCCGTTACATCGGCCAGGCCATCGTGATTCACCTCGGGCAGAACACCGCGACGTGCCGAATTGTCCGAGCCAAGGATTCCTTCCAGGTCGGAACGGTGCTCTTCAAGTAGTGAGCTTCAACAGCATCCGTCGCCCTCGGGTCGGCAGATCATATGGAAGTGCCTCCAGATGCCAGCCATCTGGAGGCACTTCCTCTTTGCCTTCGCCCTTGAAGGCATAGAACGGTGCGCCGGGAACCCGGTGGCGCGTCCACCAGCCCAGCAACAGATCCAGGCTGCCCACGGCCTTGGCCATTCCCAGGTGGGCCTGTAGTGGCGCGAGAGTCTCCGCCCGCGCATGCAATGGCATCACATTCGTGAGCCTCAGCTCCAAAGCCGCCTGCCTGACGAAGGCGACCTTCTTACTCGAAGCGTCCAGCGCGACCACCTCCAGATCGGGGCGCAGCAAAGCCACAGGAATGGCTGGTACCCCCATGCCGGTGCCGAAATCCACCACCCGGGACCCGGTCGGAAGCCCCTCAAGCCATGGCTGTAGGGCTACTGAATCGAGAAAGAGCTCCTCAAAACGGGCCTCTGGCGGAAGCGCCGTCAGCGCGTGGATTCGATTCCAGGACTCCAGCAGATCCAGGTACTTCTGGACCTGCGACGACAGGGCAAGTGGGAATTCCAGGCTCATGACACTCAACGTACCCTTTTTGTCGTGTGAAGAGAAATATAAAATCAACAGCCACGACATTGACAGACGCCGATCAATCCACACATACTTCCCTTGCATTTTGAGCTTTTTCAAGGGGTTGACATGGACGAGTTACTCGATTTTAAAGTCGATTGGTCCTCCAAGAGTAAGCTTCGGGGACCAACAGAACGCTCCATCGGTGAGCTCATTAGACAACTGCGTGATCGTCTTGCCCCATCCGCACAGGAAGTAGCGATCACCTACCTCGATGATCGCGCCATGCGGAAACTGAATCGTGAGCATCGCGGCATCAATAAAACGACTGATGTGCTGAGCTTCCCATTCAATCCAGAAAAGGGGGAATACCAGCATCTCGGAGACCTCGTCATCAGCCTTCCGACGGCAGAGAAACAAGCGGAAAAACTCGGGGTGAGTCGCCGCCGCGAGGTGGAAACACTCATCATCCACGGGTTCCTTCATCTGTGTGGCTATGACCACGAACAGGACCAGGGAGAAATGCTGGCTCTGCAAGCCGACTTGGAGCAGGAATTCCTTCAGGAAGCCCCCCTCCCCATGACGCTCCGCAGGGGACGCAAGCCCGGGTCGAAGATTAAGGTCATGAAGGATGGCAGTCGCGTTGTGGTAACCGGACGCGCGGCCAAGGCCATCCAGCGCAAGGAAGTGAAGGACAGGGAGAAGGGAAAAGCCAAACCCGCCCCCAAGACTCAGCCCAAAGCGACCACCGCAGTCACCGAGACCCCCAAGCGCAGGCCTGGACGCCCCCTCAAGGCCGTACAGGTCACCGATGCCACGGCCCCCAAGCGGACTCCGCGCAAGCGAAAGACCGTTCGTCAGCGGTCCGGCGTCATCGCCTGATGGCCCAGGTCCTCGGCCCGCGATAAGATGGTCTTTTGGCCCTGACCGGCCTCCGGAGTCCATCCGTGATCAATCTTGCGCTGGCCATCGCTGCGGCCGCAGCCCTGACGACCCTCCTGATCCTGCTCGGGGTGCACTTCGTCATCAGTTTCCTGCTGGGTCTGCTGGCAGGCGGCGGGCTCTTCATCTATCTGGGTCGACAGGTGCAGAAGCAGCTGGAGGCCATCTTCAACAGGGCCGGCGAGCTGCTGAAGAAGCAGAAATTCGACCCCGCCATCGAGATCATGAAGGAGGGCTATGCCCTCTCGTCGCGCCAGTTCATGGTAAAGGGCTCCATCGACGGCCAGATCGGCGTGATTCAATATCTGCGCAACAAGCACGCCGAGGCGGAACCGCTGCTCAAGGCCGCCAGCATGAACCACTACATCGCCAAGGTCATGCTCGGCATCCTGCAGTTCAAGCGTGGCGACAAGAAAGAGGCTCGCACCACCTTCGACCTCGCCCTCAAGGCGGGCAAGAAAGAGAGCGTCCTCTACGGCGTCTATGCCTACATCCTGACGGAGATGAAGGATCGGGATAAGGCGATCCAGATTCTGAACACCGGCCTGAAGTTCTGCAAGGGCGACGAGCGACTGCAGAGCAACCTGACCCTTCTCCAGAACAACAAACCCTTGAAGATGAAGGTCTTCGGCGATCAGTGGTACCAGTTCATGCTGGAGCGCCCCGTGATCCGCCAGGAGCCGCCTCCTTACGCCCGTGTCTCGAAGCGCGCCCTGCGCGGTTAATCCCGTCCCCTCGCATTACGGAGAGTTCCATGTCTGGCCACAGTAAATGGTCCACCATCAAGCACAAGAAGGGCGCGCTCGATGCCAAGCGCGGCAAGCTCTGGACAAAGATCCTCAAGGAAATCACCGTGGCCGCCCGCCTGGGCGGCGGTGATGTTGCCGCCAACCCCCGCCTCCGCCTCGCCGTGGACGAGGGCAAAGCCGCGAACATGCCCAAGGAAAACTACGAGCGCGCCATCAAGAAGGGCACCGGTGAACTCGAAGGCGTAACCTACGAGGAGACCACGTACGAGGCCTATGGCCCCGGCGGCGTGGCGCTGTTCGTGGAAGCTCTCACGGACAACAAGAACCGCACCACCCCTGAGGTTCGCTCCTACTTTGCCAAGTTCGGCGGCGACCTGGGTGCCCTCGGCAGCGTGGGCTATATGTTCAGCAAGCAGGGCCAGATCGTGGTCGAGGGCGAGGTTGCCGAAGATCAGATCATGGAGGTGGCCTTGGAGGCCGGTGCCGACGACGTGGCCCTCGATGGCGACGCCTGGGTCATCAAGACTGCCCCAGAGGGCTATCAGGCCGTGAAGGATGCCGTGGAAGCCGCCAAGCTGCCCGTCATCGAGGCCAAGATCATCATGGCCCCCAGCGTCACCGTCGACGTGCCCGCGGACAAGCTCAAGAGCTTCCTGAAGCTCGTGGATTTGCTCGAGGACAACGATGACGTGCAGAACGTCTGGCACAACGGCATCTACGACGAGCCCGAAGAGTAGCCTTCTGCACTCGTGACGAGAAACGGCGCCCACTGGGCGCCGTTTCTCATTCCTGCCGTCCGTCAGTTCTTCTTGAACTGACGGTCATAGGCTTCCTGTGCATATTTGCTGGGAGGCACGCCAAAGCGCCGCTTGAAGGCACGGGTGAAGGCACTGGCATCGTAGAAACCGAGACCCGTCGCCACATCACTGGGCCGTTCACCATCCGACAGCAGCTGCACCGCCCGCTGGAGGCGCCGCTCGATCAGGTACTGGTGCGGCGTCGTGCTCGTCGCCTCCCGGAACAACCGGATGAAGTGATCCGGCGTGCAGCGGGCGAGGCGCGCCATGTCCGGCACGCTGTTCTTGGAACCCAGGTGCGCCTCCATGTGGTCCAGCACGAGCTGGAGCGTGGAGCGGCTGAGGCGGTAGGGGAACCGGCCCCGGTCCTCTTTTTCCGTGAGCCGCTGCAGCTCCGCTCCCAGCAGGATCAGGAAGAGCTCGCGGGTCATCAACTGCAGGCCGTCCTGATGGGACAGTTCCTGCACGAAGATCCCGAAGAGCTGCTTCAGGCTCTGGCTGCGAAGCGCTGCAAAGCTCTGCTCCTGCCACTTGCGAGGCGGGTGCTGAAGGATAGAGACAAGCGGCTCTGGAAAGGGACCGTCCAGCTGCATCGCCGTAAAGCCGAAGGGAACATCGGCCTGATGGCGCTTGAGCTGGTGGCCAAACCCCGGCAGGAGCAACGCGAGGCTGCCCTTGGGGATCACGCCTTCCTCATGGTCGTCCCCGGTGCAGACGCGCACAGGTGACGTGGCCTGGAGGAGGGTCCAGGAGTCGCGGGAGGGCATCGCCTTGGGGGGAACCGGGTCCTTTTTGAGGAGGACGAGCCGCAGGCTGCCGCTGGTGTAGACGTGCACGTTTTTAGCGTCGTGGTCGTTCATAGTCAGCTTGGGAAAAAGAGCGTGATGGGACGCAAATGACTATGCCACCACTTCCCAGTCCTGTCAGTGAATTTTCCTGGGCCATTTCATACGATCAAAAAAGAATTCCTACGGGTGCTCCTCGCCTCGCTCGGCGGCCTTCCGATAGACCTCCGAGGCATTCATGCCGAGGTGCCGGGCGAGGGGTTTCACCGCCTCCCGCAGGGTCATGCCCCCTTCCCGGGCCGCATCCAGGAAGCGGATGGCCCATTCGGGAAGGCTCTCACCTTCGAGAGCGACCACAAGCTCCGTCACGGTGCGCTTGGCAGCGGCCCCGGCGATCACCAGGACCATCTCGCCACGGTCCTCCTTGCCCAGGGCACGGCGCACCTCTGCTGGCGTGCCCCGGTACCAGCTCTCGTGCAGCTTGGTAAGCTCCCGTCCCAGGGCGATCTCCCGCTCCGGGAAGAACTCCTCCAGCTCTGCCAGAGCCTCGTGGATCCGATGGGGCGTCTCGAAGACCACCACCGTCTCCTCCTGGCCTCCCAGAGTTTTCAGCGCCGTTCGCCGGGCCTCGCCCTTGGAAGGCAGGTAGCCCCAGAAGCTGAAGGCGTGGCTGGGCAACCCCGAGGCCACCACCGCCAACGTCACCGCGCTCGGACCCGGCAGGACCGTCACGCGAGCCCCCAGGGACCGTGCGTGGCGGGCCAGCTCGAACCCGGGATCGTTCACACCGGGCATGCCCGCGTCCGAGCAGTAGGCCACGGTGCGACCCTGCCGCAGCAGCGCCTCAAGCTCCTCGTAGGCCCGCGGTCCCGCATGGTCGTCGAAGCGCAGCAGAGGCTTGTCCGCCTCCAGATGCTTGAGCAGCTTGCCCGTGCGCCGTGTGTCCTCGCAGGCCACGGCATGGCAGTCCCGCAGGATTTCCGCGGCACGAAAAGTGATGTCCCCCAGGTTTCCCAACGGGGTGGGGACGAGGACGAGGTGTCCGAGCATGGCGCGCCTCCAGATCTCCATCGTAGGCCAAGAAACGGTGCGGCGCCCCAGAGGGCGCCGCATTCAGAGAATCGACGAGGCTCAGTAGCCTTCGCCGTCCGCCGCCGCCTTGACCTTCCCACGGTGCAGATAGAACAGGAACGTGAAGTAGCCGAGAACGATGGGGAAGCCCAGCAACCACCACTTGAGGCCGCTCACCAGGCCGTAATGGCTCACGGTAGCGTTGTAGGCCGTCAGGTTGAAGGCGGGGTCCAGGGTGGACCTCAGCATCACCGGGAAGACCGCGGCAGCCGTGGCCGCCAGGATACCGATGATGAAGGCGCCGCTGCCCAGGAAGGCCAGGAGGTGCTTCCGGGTGAAGATCCCGAAGAACACCGTGGCCAGACCGGCCAGGAAGAGCAGCAGTCCCACCCAGGGCAGCACGCGGCCGCCGAAATTCGCGTAGACCGCCGGGTTCACCTGAGCCGTGGCAAAGGTCACCACCACGCCGAGCACAACCACCCCCAGCCAGAGGGGCAGCGCGACTTTCGCGGTGCGATCATGCACTGGGCCTTCCGTCTTCCAGGCCAGAAACAGCGCGCCGTGCCCCGCGATGGTGACGAGCACGAAGACGCCCATCAGCACGGTATACCAGTCGAGGATGCCCACGGGATTGGATACGCCGAAGTGGGTGAAGAGCGGGATGTTGAAGTAACCGGAGCCATCCACCGGCACCCCGCGCACGACGTTGCCCAGGGCGGCGCCGAGCAGCACCGGCATGAGGATGGAGGCGATGGCGAAGGTGGCATCCCAGAGGCTGCGCCACATCCTGTCCGCCACATGAGAGCGGAATTCGATGGAGATCCCCCGCAGCAGCAGGGTCCACACCACCAGGAACATGGCCAGGTAGAAACCGGAGAACCCGGAGGCCAACACCTTGGGGAAGGCGAGGAACATCGCGCCGCCGCCCGCCAGCAGCCATACCTCATTGCCGTCCCAGAGCGGGCCGATGGCCCCCAGCACCTCGCGTCGCTCGGTGTCCGTCCTGGCGACAAAGAGATGCAGAATGCCGGCGCCGAAATCAAAGCCGTCCATCACGGCATAAATGGCAACCATCACGGAGACGAGCCAGAACCAGAGCATTTCCATGGCGGACTCCTAGTGCTTCGCCTCGGTGCCGTGAGGCACCGGACCGTGGTTGATTTCCCGGCCCACCAGGAAGAAGAAGAGGAGGCCGAGCACGAAGAAGATCCCGGCAAAGCCGAGGGTGGTGAAGAGCGTCTGCCCGCCGTGAACCAGGTGGCTAGGGCCTTCGCTGGTGCGCATCAGGCCATAGACCAGCCAGGGCTGGCGGCCCATCTCCGTCGTCATCCAGCCCGCCGTGTTCGCGATATAGGGAAAGGGGAAGGCCAGCATCAGCATCCACAGGAGCCAGCGGCTCTTCTCCAGGCCGCCCTTCCAGAGCTTGAGGAACGCGAGCCCCATCAGGCCGATGAAGAGCGTCCCGAGGCCCGCCATGAT
Source organism: uncultured Solibacteraceae bacterium (assembly GCA_964415525.1). Lineage (GTDB taxonomy): Bacteria > Acidobacteriota > Holophagae > Holophagales > Holophagaceae > CAZPUI01. The sequence continues at coordinate 817 of CAYQAS010000021.1, read as the reverse complement.
GTGGAAGCTGTAGTACAGCAGCTCGATGCTGGTGGGCCACTGATCCTGAGGGAACTCATTGAGGCCCTTCACGTTGCTGCTGAAGGATCCGTAGGCGATGAAGCTCAGCACGCCCGGCAGGCGGATGGGGTTCTCCAATCTGCGCTTCGCCACGTCCGGCTGGCCGATGAGGGCAAGATCGGCCTGGGGACCACTCTCCCAGCGCCCCTCCATGGCCGCGAGGGTCGCGGGCTGGTGCTTGGCCACCAGCTTCCCTTGCAGGTCGCCCGTGGGGAATGCCACCAGGACGCTGGAGATGAAACCCGCGACGACACCGGTCTTGAGGAAGACCTTGGCCTGGTCCACGTGAAGCCCCTTCAGCAGATAGAAGGCACCCAGGGCCGCCATCACGAAGGAGGCCGTCACCACCGCGCCGATCATGTTGTGGGCGTACTGCACATGGGCCCAGGAATTCAGCACGAAGGCCTGGAAGCTCGCCAACTGGAAGGTGCCATCCGTGGCGATCGTGTAGCCCACGGGGTGCTGCATGAAGGCGTTGGTAGCGATGATGAAGTAACCGCTCAGCCAGGACCCCACGAAGAGCGCCCAGGCGGCAAGGTAGTGAATCTTCGGCCCGAAGCGCTTCTCACCCCAGATGAGGATCCCCAGGAAGCTGGACTCCAGGAAGAAGGCGAACATGCCCTCCATCCCGAGGGTCTGGCCGATGACTCCGCCCGTCTTGTTGCTGAACTGCGCCCAGTTCGTCCCAAACTGGAACCCCATCGGGACTCCCGTGACCACGCCCACCGCCAAATTGAATCCGCAAATCCCGGACCAA
>CAYQAS010000020.1:0-45456 GCA_964415525.1 uncultured Solibacteraceae bacterium | reverse complement strand
TCGTGGTGGGCGCCTGCACGGGCTTCGACGCGCACACCGTGGGCATCGACGCCATAATGAACATGAAGGGCTACAACCATCACTACGGCCTGGAGCGCTACACGGAGGTGGAGGCCTACAACCTCGGCGCCCAGGTGCCCAACGAGAAGCTGATCGAGTTCGCCCTGAAGGTGAACGCTGACGCCATCCTCGTGAGCCAGATCGTCACCCAGAAGGACATCCACGTTCAGAACATGACGGAGTTCGTGGAGCTGCTGCAGGCCAAGGGCCTTCGCGACCGCTTCCTCATCTGCGCCGGCGGCAGCCGCATCAGCAACAAGTTCGCGGTGGAGCTGGGCTTCGACGCGGGCTTCGGCGCGGGCAGCTACGCCGAGCATGTCGCCACGTTCGTCATCGATCGGCTGATCGAGCGCAAGCAGGCGAACTGAAAAGCGATTCACCACGGAGCACACGGAGATCACTGAGGAAAAGCGGGCGAACAGGCCTTCTCCGCGGTTCCGCTTTCCCTCTTTTTGGTTTTCTCCGTGTGCTCCGTGTTCTCCGTGGTGAACCTTCCTTTTGAGAGGTGCTCATGATCGAAAAACCCGTGATCCCTGCGGCGGAAGCCGCGCGGAAAGTGAAGTCCGGTGATGTGGTGATGGTGGGAGGCTTCATGGCCTGCGGCTCGCCCCACACCATCCTCGAGTCCCTGAAGACCGCCGGCACCAGCGGCCTGACCCTGATCTGCAACGACTGCGGCATCCACGACATGAAGTCCGGCAAGGTCACTGGCGTGGGACATCTGGTGGCGAACCGCCAGTTCAAGAAGGTCGTCGCCAGCCACATCGGCCTGAACCAGGAGGTTCAGCGCCAGATGAACGCCGGCGAGACCGAAGTCGAGCTAGTGCCCCAGGGCACCCTGGCCGAGCGCGTGCGCGCTGCGGGGGCGGGCCTCGGCGGTTTCCTGACGCCCACGGGCATCGGCACCGAGGTGGAGGGCGGGAAGAACCGCATCCTCGTGGACAACCGCCCCTACCTGCTGGAAATGCCGCTCAAGGGCGACATCGCGCTGATCAAGGCCCAGAAGGCCGATCGGGCGGGCAACCTCGTCTACAACGGCACGGCGCGGAACTTCAATCCGCTCATGGCCACCGCGGGCGCCACCGTCATCGCGGAAGTGGAAGAGATCGTGGAGATCGGCGAGATCGATCCCGACCACGTGCACACCCCGAGCATCTTCGTGGACTTCCTCGTGAAGGCCGAGCGTCTGGACTGAAAAGCTTTTTAACCACGGAGGGCACGGAGGACACGGAGAAAAGCGGCGTTCATTGGTTTTTATGAATGCGCCTTTGCCTTTGTGCTGTTTTATTTCCTTCTCCGTGCGCTCCGTGTTCTCCGTGGTAAACACTCTTTTTTGGATATCAACCATGGAATACGTTGCGAACAAGGACAACATCGCCAAGCGCATCGCCCGCATCTTCAAGAGCGGGGATGTGGTGAACCTGGGCATCGGCCTGCCGACGCTCGTGGGCAACTACGTGCCCGAGGGCGTGACCATCATCCTCCAGAGCGAGAACGGCATGATGGGCCTCGGCCCCGCCGCCGCGAAAGGCGCGGAGGATCGGGACATCACCAACGCCGGGGGCGCACCCGTCACCATCCAGCCCGGGGGCTGCTTCTTTGACAGCGCCACCAGCTTCGCCATCATCCGTGGCGGGCACGTGGACTACACGGTGCTCGGCGTGCTGGAAGTCGACCAGGAGGGCAACCTGGCCAACTACAAGATCCCCGGCAAGATGGTGCCCGGCATGGGCGGTGCCATGGACCTCACCACCGGCGCCCGCGTCGTCATCGCCGCCACCCTGCACTTCGAGCCCTCGGGCGCCAGCCGCCTGAAGCGCCGCTGCACCCTGCCCCTCACCGCGGCGCGAGAAGTGAACTACGTCGTCACCGACCTCGGTTTCTTCGAAGTCGTCGGCGAGCGGTTCTTCCTCAAGGAAGCCTTCGCCCCCTACACCCCCGAGTGGATCGTCGAGAAGACCGACGCCACCGTCGTCATCAGCAACGACTGCAAAGTCGTATCGCTCGATTAGGCATGAAAAGCAGCCACGAAGGGCCACTAAGGGCCACCAAGAAGAAGCAAGGCGAGGCGCCCAACAGCGCGTTTGAGGCCTTCTTCTTTTGCGCCCGAAGGGCGACTTCGTGGTCCTTCGTGGCCCTTCGTGGCTAAATCTTTCCCAGAGACAACGGAGTTCCCATGAGCAAGGTCAGCATCATCGGTGCGCACAACACGAAGTTCGGCAATTTCGTGAAGCGGAACAAGGAGACGGGCGAGGTCACGGACAACGCCTCCCTCTACGACCTGCTGCTGGAGGCCGGTCGCGGCGCCCTGGCGGATGCCGGCGTGACCGGCGCCGACATCGACGGCGTGTGGGTCGGCTCTTGCGCCCCGGGCCTCTTCGCCAACCAGGAGCACCTGGCGGCCTTCGCCACGGAGATCGATCCCGAGGGTCTGCGCTTCAAGCCCATGACCCGCTGCGAGGACGCCTGCGCCTCTGGCTCCGTGGCCCTCTACGACGCGATCTATGCCGTGGAGTCCGGTCGCATGCGCACCGCCCTCGTGGTGGGTGTGGAGAAGATGAACCTGCTGGACACCAAGGGCGTCACCCACGCCCTGGCGACCTGCTCCTTCTGGCCCGAGGAAGGCGGCCAGAAGGTCAGCTTCCCCGCCCTCTTCGCCGAATACGCCAAGGGCTACAAGGCGCACTACAACCTGACGGATGCTGAGCTCGAGCGCATGCTCGCCACCGTCTCGGCCCTCTGCTACACCAACGGCCTGGATAACCCATTGGCCCACTTCGGCAAGGGCGGCCCCACCGACAAGCTGCAGCTGATCACGGCGGACGCCATCCTGGGCCTGCCCCCGGAGAAGAACCCCCTGATCGCCGAGCCCCTGAAGCTCCACGATTGCTCCCTGGTCACCGACGGCGCCGCCGCCGTGGTCATCATGCGCACCGAGGACGCCAAGGCCCAACGCAAGCAGGCCGTGGAGATCGCCGGCATCGGGCATGTGAACGAGCGCCTCGCCATCTCCGTCCGCCCCAACATGCATGAGCTGATGGCCGGCAAGGAAGCCGTCCGCCGCGCCTTCACCGAGGCAGGCATCGTCATCGGCGACGTCGACATCGCCGAAGTCCACGACTGCTTCACCATCAACCAGCTCCTGACCACCGAGGCCCTGGGCCTCTCCAAGGATGGCCAGGCGGGTCACGACTACCTGGCGGGCCGTTTCACCCGTGAGGACCGCGTGGCGGTGAACCTCTCCGGCGGCCTCAAGGCCAAGGGCCATCCCGTGGGCGCCACCGGCGTCTCCATGCACGCCCTGCTCTACAAGCAGCTGGTGGGTCAGGCCATCGGCGCCACGCTGACGAACAAGCAGCCGGAAATCGGCGTCAGCTTCAACGTGGGCGGCAGCGCCGTCACCAACTGCGTCACGGTGCTGCGTCGTCTGTAGGTCCGAATGGAATCCTGGAGCGCCCCGGTCCGCCGGGGCGCTTCCTTATGCGGAGTCACGTTCATCCGTTCAGGCCCCACAGTCCGGGCGTTTGAAACCGCTCTGCTCGGGAATGGCCTCTGGAACGTTTCCCGACCTGTCGATTCACGCGCTGGGCTGCCGCACATCGTGATCCTCGATTGCGCCCAGGTATCAGGCGTAGAGATCGAGGGCGGGAGCCGGTTCAAGCGTCGTCGTCCCGACATACGCCGCGGCCGGATCGGGGTTCAGGATGCGCTCCAGAGCGGCGGCTCCCGGGTGCCGGAGCAGGTACGCCTGCTTCTCGACCGCGGAAACGAGGCCGTCCCCATCGGCGTCCATGGGATCCACATACCCAGTGGATCGTGCCGCGACGGCGGGATGAGCCACGGAATAGATCTGGCGTTCGAAAGCGGTCACCATCCCATCGCCATTGGCATCCATGGGATCGACGTTGGTCCTCGAGATAGCCTTCGCACTGGAACGAATGGGGATGGCCTCCTTGCCCACCCTTCCGGACGTCAGGTCCTTAGCGTAAGCGGCCTGAGGATGGGTCTGCGCATAGGCCTGACGCTCGAACGGTGAGACGAAACCATCCCTGTTCGCGTCCCGGGGGTCATAGATCCGGAAACCCACACCCTGGGATGCCTGGAGAGGCGATATTCCGAGGCTCAACGAGCTGTTCTGGATGCCTCCGGGGGTCATGGAGCGCCTCCGATCTTCGGAGCGGTGGAGACAGTCCAAATATACTTCCTTTCAAGCACTTGGTAAGAGGCAAGGACGGCAGTGTCTCCGAGCCAGAACCCACCGAAGGTCGGTCCCTCAGCCCGAAGCGCCCAACTGCCGATGGACTGGCCATGGGTCTTCATGGCGCCACCCTGGGCAACACCCAGGACATCCGACGAATCCTCCAGCGGGTGGCGCGGGAGGAAATCCCCTTGCTGCTGCGCTGTGGCATCCATCAGGCCAAGGCCTGGGTCCGGGAGGAGTTCGAGGATCGGCTGGTCTGCGAGGCGGAGGGGCGGGAACTGGAATCGCTCGGACTGCAGGTGGGTGAGCCCGTGCAGGTTGAATTCCTGGATCGGGGACGGCAATACCAGGCGGTGGCCACGGTCCAGCGGGTGGAACTGCGGGATCCCGTCACCTGCCTTCTGGCCCCTCCTCGCACCCTGACCTGCCTCAATCCGGACGCCTACCTCGACCTCAGCCCCGAACGCCCGCCCCGAGCCACCTCCGTCACGGTGTCCCATGACCTGCGGGACGGCCAAGCCGTGGGACTCGCGGAGGAAGGCCTCGAAGTGACCTGGGGACAAGGCCGCCGGGAGGATTTCCGACTGGGCCTGCCCACTCAGGTGAGCATCGAGCTCACCCGAGGGCAGGTTCCGGTCCTCGATGCGGTGCCCCGCTACTTCACCGATGACACCGTGGGACTTCAGATCCAGGGTGCCAAGGAGGTCGGGCACCTCGAGGCCTATCAGAAGTGGGTAAGGGACCGCCTCCACGAGCTTCGGGAGCGGGAGCGGCTGGACTTCCGACGCGAGGGCTTCACCGTGAACCGAGAGGCCCTGAAGGCACGCCGCGCCGTGCCCCAGGGGCTGCGGATGCTCGGTGAACACGCACCCCACATCCTGGTGCTGGGGGAGGATGAGGCCTTGGCCGTCCATCTCGCCCAGGCCCTCGGACGGAAATTCGGCATCGGCTACCTGGACTGGATCATGGGTCCCCTGCTGCCGCAGGTGGCGCGCCCCGGCATCGAGGCCCCCTGGGGCGGCTTCCGCATGCTGCTGGTCCACCAGCGCCAAAGGCTCACCAGCGGCTACGAGCTCATCCGCCAGGTCGTCCAGCAGGAGGCGTGTCCCCTGCCCGTGCTGATGGTGGGCTCCGACGAGGATGTGACCCTCAAGCGCAACCGGGCCATCGCAGCGGGCGCGGTGGACTATCTGGCCGTCGAACCGTTCCATGTCCTGGCCGTGATGCGGACGATGGAGGACACGCTTAAGCTCTTCGGCTGACATACTGGCTCCAGGAGCACCCCATGGCAGCCAAGGCCCCCTCGACGCCCTCCCCGAAACTCCTGGCGCTGCAGAAGGACTTTCAGCAGATCGCTTCCATGGCGGGGTTCCTGAACAGCGCCTTTGACCTGCCCCAGTTGCGCCTGCTGTTCACCCTGTATGGCCGTGTCCTGGTGACGGATGCCGAAGAGGGGAATGCGCTCCTGCCGAAGCTTCAGGCCTGGTGCGACCGCCTCGCCGTGGACCTTCGCGAACAGAGCTCCAGCGCCATCCTGCCCCCTCAGATCAACCTGGCCGCCCCCCAACCGCTGCCGAGCGGCGAGGGCTGGTACATCGTGGCCACGGTGAGTTTCAACACCAAGGTGACGGAGAATGGCTACCAGCGCGTACGAACCGCCGTCCTTGCGGCCTATCAGGCCGCCTCAGCGCTGCGGGAAGGCGGCGCCGCCGGGCTCCTGGGTACCTGAAGGCCTCAGCCTGCGATGAGCTTCACCAACGGAATGACCGCCAGGCTGCAGATCACGCCGCTGTAGAAGCTCACCAGCGTGTATTCCCGGCCACAGTAGCGCTGCACGAAAGGCAGCATCACATCCATACTCGTGGCGCCCCCCAGGTAGACCGGAAGATAGGGCGAGATCCTCGCCGCCAGCGGGGCGGAGAGGATGGCCAGCAGTTCGCGGAACACGTTGTGGATGAAGGCCAGGATGGAGAGCAGCACCATCCCGCGCTCCGCCAGGAGGACGCTGGAGAGGCTGTACCAGCCGAGTCCGGCGGTGAGCAGCATGCCTTCCCTGGGATTCAGACGTGTGAAGCTGCTCATCAGCAGCCCCACCCCCAGGCTCAGGGCCATGTTCACGAAGGGCACCAGCAGCAGCACCGGCGGCAGCTTGCGCAGGTCCAGGCGGTGCAGTTCCACGCCGAGGTCGAAGCCGATGAAGAGGAGCAGCGCCCGCAGGGTCCAGTCCGAGAGGGCTTCCAAGGGTAGGCGGGAGGATACGGACGCCGGGAGGAAGACGAACAACAGGAAACCGCCGAGGATGCAGCCGCCATTCAGGGCCACCGCGCTGAGTTCGTGACCGCCGTCCTCGGAGCCATCTTGAGCCTCCACGTGGGAAGCGGCCTTCGCCTTCATCAGCCGCATGGCCAGCCAGAAGATCCCACTGAAGACCACCAGCACCAGCAGGCTCGACGCGATGGCCACGAAGAAGACGCTCAAGTCCTTGGCAAACAGGGCGCGGTTCTCGCCGAGCTTGGCCCCCATGACCCCCAGCAGCAGCCATAGGGAAAGCCGCACGCCATGGCGGTTGAGTTCAACGATGCGAGGCCGGTCCCGCAGGAGCCAGCCCGCACCCAAGCCCAGCAGCAGGACGCCCAGCAGCAGCAGGATGCTCATGCGAGTCCCAACCGGGAAGCCAGCGCCCGCGCGGCATTGCCGCGGTGGCTGAGGCCGTGCTTGGTCTCGCTGCCCAGCTCGCCAAAGGTCTGGGTATGGCCCGCCGGGACGAAGATCGGGTCGTAGCCGAAGCCCTGAACGCCCCGAGGCTCCATCGCCAGCGAGCCCTCCACGGCCCCGGATACGGTGAACGGTTCACCGGCCTCCGGTGCGAAGGCCAAGACACAGACGAATCGCGCCGTGCGGGCCGCATCGGGCTCCACCATCGAGAGCAGGAGCGGGTTCTTCTCGCCATAGCTGAGATGGGACGCAAAGCGGGCGGAAAGCACCCCGGGGCCGCCCCAGAGGGCGTCCACACAGAGGCCCGAATCATCCGCCAGCACGCCATCCAAGGCCTCGAGCCCCTGGGCCTTCCACCACGCATGGGCGTAGGTCACCTTCTGTAGCGCGTTGTCCTGGAAGAAGGCCCCGCTTTCCGGAATCTCCGGAGCGTCGGCAGGCCAGAGTACGAAGGTCGCGCCGGGCAACAGCTCGGCGAGTTCCTGGGCCTTGTGGGCGTTGCGGGAGGCGAGGAGGAGCTTCATGGCAATGATTCTACCGTCAGCAGCCCACCACTTCCGTGTACCACCCCCGCGCCCGCTCCGACGTGATGGGGCCGTGGAGCAGGGCACGGCCGTCCCGGAAGAGGATCACGCGTACGTCACCCTCCTGGCCGGTGAGCGCCAGATCGGAGATCTTCCAGGGGGTTCGCGTGCGCGCCTCCAGCCGAGGACGGAGGCTCTCGAAGTCCAGCTTCCCGGGCGGATTCACGCGGATCTGCACACCTTCGAGCCCGCAAAGTGGCGAGGCCTTGAGGCTCCAACGGGCGTCCAGGAATTCCGTGACCTTGTCCGTGCAGAAGCGGCAGCGGGTCGCCGGGGGCCGGATGAACTGCCGCTCGTTGTGCCAGAAGTCGAAGCGGACGAGGTCTGGGTGAGGCTTTTCCCCCGTCAGCAGCTTGATGCCCTCCAGGGCGGCCCAGCTGCCGATGATGCCTACCGCAGGCCCGAGAACCCCGGCGCTGTCGCAGGTATCCACATCGCCACTGGCGGGAGGTTCCTCCATCAGGCAGCGGAGGCAGGCCGTCTCGGGGGTGTGGATGGGCCACACGATGCCCTCGGCCCCGATGACTCCCGCATAGATCCAGGGGGTACCAGTGGCGATGGCCACATCGTTGAGGAGGAAGCGCGCCTCGAAGTTGTCCGTGCCATCCAGGATCAGGTCGTAGCCCTTGAGCAGCTCCCGGGCGTTGCCGCTCACGAGGTCCGTCACCAGCGGCTCCACCGCCACATCCCCGTTCGCCGCCCGCAGGTGGTCCGCCGCCGCCAAGGCCTTCGGACGTCCCAGGTCGGACTCCGTATAAAGCAGCTGCCGCTGGAGGTTGCTGAGTTCCACCACATCCCGGTCGATCAGCGTCAGATGCCCGACCCCCGCCCGCACCAGCCAGGGCGCGATGCTGCATCCCAGGGCCCCCATGCCCACCAGCACCACGCGCTTCCCCCGCAGCCGCATGTCCGCCTGGGAACCGAGAAAGATACGCTGCTTGGCATAACGATCGATCATGACGCTCTACTCCATCACCACGCTAAATCGAACGTCACCGGTGTCTTGCGTATCGCCACAGGCGATACCAAGAGAGATACGCTGCTTGGCATAACGATCGATCATGACGCTCTACTCCATCACCAAGTGAACCAAACACCGCCACAGCGTTCCGGTCTTTCGCGCCGGGGAGTGCGGATCGGTTCGGAGTCTGGATGCAGATGTCCATACGCCTCCCTGAGAACTCCGCGGCTCGCGTAACGGTCGATCAAGGCTCCAGTGTACCGGCCCACACCCGTGCCTCGTGGCTCAACACGCCAAGGTACAGAAAGAGGGCGGGTCGCCCCGCCCTCTTTCGTTCGCGAAAGTTCGCGCTTACTGGCCCTGCTGGGTCTGGAACTCGGCCATGGCCTTCTCGTACTCGGCCTGCAGGCGGCGACCGTCGGAGACGGCGAACTTGTAGACGTACTCGAAGCGGTCGGCGCCCTTGGTCAGGCCGCAGATCACCTCGTAGACGCCCTCGGCCACGACCTCGAAGGGGCTGGCGATGACGTTGAAGGTGCCTTCCTTGGCGCCCTCGGGGATCTGGACGTCGGAGTCACGGATGATGTCCTTGCGGTCGCCGTTGGGGGCCACAATGGAGAAGCTGAACTTGAACTGGCCGTCCATGCGGCTGAAGCGGGTGTAGAAGCACACCTTGGGCAGCACGTAGGGAACTTCGGGCACCACGATGTGGTGATCGTAGAGACCCATCAGGGAGGTCTTGCCACCCATCTCCTGACGGATGTCGTCGCAGAGCAGGGTGAATTCGTGCTTGGGGGCCTTGACTTGGACTTCCTGCATGGGGGCTCCAGAGGACAAAACGGTTGAACGGACAGTGTATCGGGAGCCGTGGACCCGACCAAGCCGAGATTGTCACAGAAGGCATCCCGGCTGGCCTCCCGCAGTCCGGCATGGGACATTGAAGGGAGGGGAGGCACACGTGATCCGATGGTTCTTCATGCTCGGTCTGGCCTTCGCCGGAAGCCTGGCTGCCCAGGAGCTCAAGCTCCAGGTGCTCTGCACGTCTGAGACCCGGGGCGCCATCCTGCCGGAAGACCCCTACACCCGCCAGCCGCGCCCCGGAGGTTGGGCCAAGCTCGCCACCCTCATCAAGGCCCGCCAAGCCGCCCAGCCCACCCTGCTGGTGGACCTTGGGCACGCGCTCCAGGGAGAGCCCTCCTCCGCCATCCGCACGCGCACCCTGCCCACCCTCCAGGATCCCGCCATCGCCATCATGAACGCCTTGGGTTATCACGGCATGGCCCTGGGCCCTCAGGACTTCAGCTTCGGGCTGGCTGCCGTGCGCAGCATGGAGGAGCAGGCGCAGTTCCCGCTCCTCTCCGCCACTCTGCAAATGCGAGAGACCGGAAAGCTCGCATTTGCGCCGTATGCGCTCCACGAGATCCAGGGGGTGCGTGTCGCCATCCTGGGGCTGACGGGCCCCCAGCACGCCGATCCCTCCCTGGTGACTGGTGATCTCACGGCTGCCGCCCGTGCCTATGTGACCCTGTTGCGCGACAAGGAGAAGGCCGACCTGATTCTGGTAACCCTCCAGAATGGTCTCGGTACCGCCCGCCAACTGGCCGAACAGGTCAAGGGCATCGACCTCCTCCTGCTCGCGAACACCCTTGAGCGCGCACCTGCCGATCTAGCCGGAGTTCCTGTCCTTCAGGCCGAATCCCTCGGACGCTCCCTCGGGCGGGCGGCGTTCGACCTCCGCAAGGAGCGCGGACGCTGGACCATCGCCCACGTCGCGACAGAACGACTCCCCCTGCCCACAGAAACGCCCCAGGACCCCCAGGTGCTTGAGCTCACCCGCGCCCTGCGCGAAAAGGCCGATGCCTACCTCGATACCTTGGCCACCCAGCTCCAGGTGGACCTGGATGGTCGCTGGTGCCGGATGGAGGATACGCCGCTGGCGCAGCTCCTCCACACCGTAGCCCGCGAGGCGACCGGAGCCGACCTCACGGCCGTCCCCGTGCCCAGCCCGCGGTACTTCGTCCCCGCCGGTCCCACTTCCGTCCGGCAGTTCTGGGCCTTGGCCCCTTCGGAAGACCCGCTCGCCATAATCCGCATCCGAGGTTCCCAGCTGAAGGCGTACCTGGAACATGCGGCCCGCACCTTTGCCTCCAGCCATGCCCTGGAGCTGTTCAACAAGGCCATCCCTGTGGACGAGGTGGATCTCGTCCATGGCTGCACCTTCGCCTTGGACCTCGGGGCTCCAATCGGACGCCGCATCACCCGGCTTCGAGTGAACGGCAAGCCGGTGGATCCCGAGCAGGACTTCACCCTGACCCTCCCCGCCAGCAGGCTGAGGGGACAGGGAGGCTACCTCCAGGCCATGGACTGGAAGGGCACGCCCATCTCAACCGCTCCCCAGAGCTTCCGGAATCTCCTGCTCGGTCATGTGCTCGCTCACCCCAATCTGAGCCCGGCCTCCGCCAACCACTGGCGCACCGTGCCCTACCTGGACCGCGAACGCGTGGCGGCACAGCAGTAACGTGCACATCCTAGCCATCTCCCAGGGAATCGGATTCGACGCCTCCGATTGGCAACGGGTTCTGCGCAGTGGGATCGATGCCTTCATGATCCGGGAGAAGCACCTGGACGCCCGTGCCCTGCTGGAGGTCACCCGCAGGTGTCAGGACATCGCACCCGGATTGCCCCTTTGGATCAACGGACGGCTCGACGTCGCCCTCGCCACCGGCAGTGGCCTGCACCTGCCGGAAGCCTACCCAGAGGTCCACTTCCCTGGCCTCCCCCTCAGCCGACCGCTCCATGCCCCGGACCAGTACTCGGCCCGAGCGGCGGCCACACAGCTTCTTATCTCCCCCATCCTTCCGGTTCCAGAAAAGGGAGCCGCCTGGGGGGTGAAGGCCCTGCACGCCTTTCTCGGCAGCCTTCCTGCCGAAGCCCCGCGAATGCTGGCCCTAGGGGGCGTGGGTCCGAAAACCGCACCCACTCTCGCCCATCGGCGCCTGGATGGCCTCGCCCTCATCCGCGCCCTGTGGGAAGCCCCGGACCCCACCCAAGTCGTTGCCATTCTCCGCAAGGCCTGGGATGAACCGCCCCCCCGATGAGCCGCATCCAATTCCAGAGATCGCTCCCGCGAAAGCGAACCATCACCCACTTTCGCAGTTTGATACATGCCAGCTTGGTCCTCGACCTTGCCCCGATTGGGCCCGATCATCCATCCTGCTTTTCCGGAGGCGACCATGGACATTCCTGAAGCCGTTCGCCAGCTGATCGAGGAGATGGGGGTCTCCGTGATGGCCGCCGTTTCCGAAGATCCCCGGTGCCGGGCCCTGGCGCTCGCCATCCAGCAGCACGGATGGGATGCCAACCTGCTCGTGGAGACCACCATCACCCTCCACCGAAAGGGAGTGGACGGTCCCCAGGGTCTGGAAAGCGACGCTTCCTCATGGTCCGAGGCCGACCGCGACTTTCTGCACACTTTCCGCATCCGTCTGGATTAACCATGTCTATTCAGCCCTGGGATCTCCCCGCCCCTGAACCCGCCCTGCCCCTTCCGAACGCCCTAGGCCTTTCTGTGCCGGACTGGCGCGATCGGCTCCTCGCATTAGGGGAGAAGTCATTCCGGGCCCAGCAACTGTTTGAGGGGCTTCATCGCCAGCGCTGGACCACCTGGGAGGCCTTCAGCACCCTCCCCAAGTCCCTGCGGACCACGCTCCAACACCACTTCGCCCTGGACCAGCCCGTGATCCGATCCAGCCATGCGAGCCTCGACGGAAGCACCAAGCACGCCTTCCAGCTGGCCGATGGCCTGACGGTCGAGGGCGTGCACATGCCCTACGAGGACCGGACCACCCTTTGCATTTCCAGCCAGGTGGGTTGCGCCATGGGCTGCACCTTCTGCGCCACCGGACAGCTGGGCATTCAGCGCAACCTCAGCACCGCCGAGATCGTCGGGCAGGTCTACGCCATGCTGGGCCACCATGCCCACCCCGAAGGTCGCCCGGTGAATCTGGTGTTCATGGGCATGGGCGAACCGCTGCACAACCTTGGGCACGTCATGTCGGCCTTCGACCTACTCACCCACCCGGATGGACTGGCCATCCCCCCTCGGCGCATCACCGTGAGCACCTCCGGCCTGGTCACCGGCATCCAGCGGCTGGGCACCTTCCCGCGCCGCCCCCGCCTCGCCGTGAGCCTGAATGCCACCACCGATGAGGCCCGCAGCCGCATCATGCCCGTGAACCGGATCTGGAACCTCGACCGTCTCGCCCAGGCCCTGGCCGCCTTTCCCCTCGAGCCCCACGAACGCATCACCCTGGAATACGTCCTTCTGGCCGGGGTCACGGATACCCCCGAAGACGAGAAACGGTTGATCGCCTTTGCCCGGCGTTTCCCCGCCAAGATCAACCTGATCCCCTTCAACACACACGAAGGGGCTGGATTCCAGCCCCCCAGTGAAGCGCGTATCGATGAACTCGGTGCCGCCTTGGCCAAGGCAGGCATCACCGTGATGGTCCGCCGCAGCCGCGGCCAGGATGTTGCGGGAGCCTGTGGGCAGCTGGCGCGAAAGGGTGTTTCTCAGCCTTGATCGCGACTGCTACTTGGTCTTGGTGGTGCGCACCCGTGCCAGGGATTCCTTCGCACCCTTGACATGCAAAGTCACCGCCTGGAGGTAGAAGGCCTCCGCCTTGGCCAGGTCCTTGGGCACGCCTTCCCCATTCTCATAGAGCTTGCCCATCCGGTTGGCTGCCTTGGGGTGCCCCTTGGCTGCGGCCTTCTCGAGCCAAAGACGGCCCTCTTTGAGATCCTTCTTTATCCCCGCTTCGCCGGCCTGGAGCATGGAACCCAGGTTCCACATGGAAGGAACATGGTCCTTCTTCGCAGCCGTGCGCCAACACTCTAAGGCAGCCTGGGTGTCCTTGGGAAGCAATCGCCCCTGCCAGAGGAAGTTCCCCAGGAAGAAACAGGCTTCCGGGTCCCCGGCCTTGGCACGGACCTGCAGCTGCTTGAGGCGCTCGGCCTCCTGCTCGGGCGTCAGCTTTTCGGACTCAAATACCGCCGGTGGAGGCGTCGGCACCTGCGGACTGGCCGAGAGGGAGAGACTGAACAGCAGAGATAACATCATGCGAAGCTCCTTCATCAGGCCTGACCGCCCAGGCCACGACCAGTGTCGCTTCCCGAAAGGCTCGGCTTCAAGTACAGAGAAAGGGCCCCCGAAGGGGCCCTTTCGACAACAGGGACTCAGCTTACCAGGTGATGGCAGCAGAGAGGGTGTCCGCCCAAGCCTGCTCGAGGGCGTTGCCCACAGCGCTCTTCGCGCGAACGCGGAAGGCATACTGCTGGTCGGCGGTGAAGATGCCGACGGGGAGTTCCAGCTTGGTGCCGGTGGTCACGAACTTCGCGACAGGGGCGGTGGTGCCAGCCGTGGTCACGTTGAAGATCTCGACCACATACTCGGCCGCAGTGCCGACCGCGGGGGCGGTCCAGCTCAGGTTCGCCACAGTGGCAGCGGTCGCGACAGCGGCTTCGGTCTCGAGCAGCGCATCGGCATCCGCAGCGGTCTTCGCGGGGATGGTGACACTCGCATCGCCATCACCCACCATCAGCGTCAGGGCGCTGGGGGGAGCGATCACGAGGGCGAGGTTGCGGTTGTGGAGATCCGTCTGGGTGCGAACGCCCATGGTGGCCGCGATGTCACCAGAGGTGAAGGTGCGCAGACCGCCCTGGAGCACGACGTTGTAGGCGTCGTAGCCGGCAATGGCGTTCATCTTGTAGCTGACGTTGTTCAGCATGATGGCCACGCCGGTGTTGGCGGCATCGCTGAAGGGAGCGGTGGTCTTGTAGCTGAAGAACGTGGAGCCGTTGGGCGCGATGTTCGCGGCCAGGGCGGTCAGTTCGGTCGCCAGGTTGTTGTAGACCGGAACACCGAGCTCCTTGGCGGCCCAGCTCTGAGCCACGTAGACCTGCTGGAACTTGGTGGTCACGTTCAGCTTGGTGTGCTGGCCGTCGAAGTCGGCACGGTTCCAGACCAAGTTGAAGGTCTTGGCGGTGGAAGGCACGGTGTAGGCAGGGGTGCCGAGCGCCGTCACGCTGTTGAAGTCAACAGCGCCAGTGCCGAGGCCCTGACCCGCAGCCTTGACGTAGGCCTGGGTGACAGGAGCGCCGACGTTGTCCGTGCCCACCCAGCTGCCGGCCACGAGGTCGACCTGGGAGATGGTGCCGGGGACGGTGCTGTTCGGGGTGCCGATCGCCAGAACGTTGGCGGCGAAGTTGTCTTCGGCGTTGTAGAAGTTCACGGTGCCGGTGGCGCCAGCGAAGGGCGTCACGACGGCAGTGGAGACAGTGCGCTTGCCGAAGGGACGGCCCACCACGGTCTCGCTCAGGTCAGCCACGGTGGCGCCGGTGCCGCCGTTGCCAAGGATCACGAAGTTGGCGGGATAGCCACCCAGGTTGCTGAGGACGTCAGCGCTGGGGAAGTTCAGCAGGTAGCTGGGAGCCTTGAGCTCCTTGATGGTGTAGTTGACAGCCAGAGGATCCGTCATGGTGGTGACGGGCAGGGGGGATGCAACGCCATCGTAGAAGCCGGCCAGCGGAGCAGTGGCGTCGACGAAGGCATAGGCCTGGGGAATGGCCGTCTCGAACACGGAGGTGTCGGTGCCGGCGGGGGAGCGGTGGGTGACCTTGCGGGTCAGCTTGGCCTGGCCGGCCACGCTGAAGGCGACGGTCTCGGTGCCGCTCACGGCGTTGAAGTTGTCACGCACGCGGTAGCCCACGGCGACATCGGTGAAGGGCACCAGGGACTCGTAGCTCTTGTAGCTGGTCCCGGTGGATTCCTTCCAGGTCAGGTTGGAGGCGTGGTTGCCGCCAGTCTGGCTGGTGCTGAACCACAGGTTGCCGAGCCACACGCTGGCGTTGCTGCAGGACACGGGCTCGAAGCGCATCAGGTCGCCCTGGGTCTCCGTGGCCGTGGCGGCGGAGGGGCTGGGGATCTGGTCGCCGGTGGTGAAGGGGTCCAGCCAGCCGGTCTTCAGCTTGGCCGTGACCACAGGAGCCACGCTGACGCGGCCGCTGAAGCTGTAGTTGCGGGAGTTGCGGGTGAGCAGACCGTCGTTGGCGGTGAAGGCGACGGTGAAGGTCACGTCGGTGTCAGCATCCACGGGCACATAGGTCACGTCGCCGGTGGTGGCGCTGATGGTGAAGCCGCCGGGGACGGCGGGCAGACCGTTGGTGCCCTTGTTCACGAACCCAAAGGCCAGGGTGTCGAGAGCGTCGGGATCCATCACGAACTCTTGTTCCGTGTCGGCGTTGATCGTCGGGTTCCACTCCAGCTTGGCGCCCGAGGGCACCTGCAGGGTGTAGGTCGCCGTCATCATGTCGCTGGCGTTGTCGGTGCCCCAAGTGCCCCAGAGGGTGCTCTGCTGAGGCGTGTAGAAGGAGGTGGTGCCCTTCTTGTAGTCGGCGCCTTCGTTCAGGTAGGAACCCAGGGTGGGGTTGGCAATGCCGGTGCCATTGCCGAGGGGGCCAGGCGTTTCACCAAGCCAGCTGGGGGCATTGTTGGCGCTGACGGCAGGAAGCGTCAGGGGCATGGGGACCACAGACTGCATGCCGCGGGCATCCATGGCAGACACATAGATGGTCTTGCCCATGGTGGCGGCGGTGGGCTTCCAGATCAGGGTGCTGCCGCTGAAGGTGACCTCAGGATCGGACAGGATGGGCTGGAAGAAGGTGACGGCATCGCCATCGGGATCGATGGCGCCGAGGGTCCACTTGAGCTCACGACCCACGTGGGTGTTCTGGGGGGTCAGAGCCACGGCCATCGGCGTGCTGGGGGGATTGTTCACGCCACGGTTCACGGTCACAGCCACGGTCAGGGCGGTGGTGCCGCCGAAGCCGTCAGTGGCCACGAAGTTCATGTTGTAGGGCAGGACGTTGACATCCGTGATCGCGGGGTTCAGCGTCAGCACCTTGGTGGTGGCATTGAACACGGCCCAGCTGGGCAGGGTCACGCCAGCGGCGGGGGCGACGGTCACGAGATCGCCATCCTTGTCGGTGGCGTTCAGGTTCACCAGCGTGGTCAGGGGAGCAACGGCGGTCACTTCGGCGGTGCCGTTGTTGACCAAGTTGTTGTCGTACACAGGGGCCTGGTTGGCGTTGACGGTCACGGCCTTGGTGGCGGTGGCGATGGCGCCGTCAGCATCCTTGGCGGTCATGGTCAGAATGACGGTGCCAGCGGTGGCGGGAGCGGTCAGCTTGGCCACGTTGTTGGTCACAGCGACGGTGCCGTTGGAGGCGACCACCGTGTAGGTGATGGTCTTGCCCTCGGGATCCGTGGCATTCAGGGCGTAATCCTTCACGTGACCGGCGACGATCGCATCGGAGCCCGCGATGGACAGGTTGATGGGAGCCTGATTCACAGGCGCGGGCGGCGCAGAGGAGGAACTGCCACCGCAGGCGACCAGCGCCAGCGAGAGAGCAGTGATGCTGGTCAGACCAGCGTTGCGAAGCATCTTGGGGGTCATGCGGCCTCCTTAGAGGGTGGAAGGAAAGTGGGAAGCGGATTCCCATAAGACTCAGAGACGAGCAGTGGTGCAAGTCTCAAGGGTTTGAAGCGGGAAGTCAAGCCAAAGGAGCCTTTGGCAGGTTTGAGGGGAAGTTTGTCCCAGCGATGCAAGGAACGTCAAGAAAAAATTGAACTTTTGCACCACTGCAAAGAGCTTGCCGTTGCACCATTTGCACCGGCCTGAACGTGCTCAGATTGACGCAGGTAAGGGAATACCAACACATGCTCCCGGGCGGGAGATGCAGAGCGATGACAATCCGTTCCATAGATCAATGGCCCATCCTACCTCCTGTTCCCGTAACTGCGTCAAGTGAAAAGCCACGCCCACGGCCATCTTCGAGTTGACGGCGGCAACCTGACCGTCGCCTCGCGTCACGATACCGACTCGACGCATCTGCCCGATCACGTCACCCTTCCTGACGGGGGGCGTCCCACCCGAACCGCACCCCGGATCTTTCGACCTTTCCCGTTTGGAGCCCGAGATGACCTTCGATCTGGCCACCGCTCTGCTGGAAGCTGGCGCCGTCCGCCTTTCTCCCCGCGATCCGTTCACCTGGGCTTCGGGCCTGCGCGCCCCCATCTATTGTGATAACCGCCAACTGCTCGGCCATCCCGCCATGCGCACCGCCATTAAGGCCGCCCTGGCTGCCCAGGCATTGGAATCCCAGCCGTCCCTGATCGCTGGGACGAGCACCGCCGGCATCCCCTGGGCCTCGTTCGTGGCCGATGCCCTGGCCCTGCCCCTCTCCTATGTCCGCCCCGAGCCCAAGAAGCACGGCATGGGCCGCCAGGTGGAAGGCCCGCGCGCCGAGGGTCACAGGATTGTCCTGCTGGAGGACCTCCTGAGCACTGGCGGCTCCAGCCTCAAGTGCGTGGAGGCCCTTCGTGCCGAAGGCGGCACTGTCGCCGAGGTCCTCGCGCTCTTCTCCTATGGATTGCCTGCGGTGGCCCAGTCCTTCGACCAGGCCCAGGTGCCCTACCGAGTCCTGGCGACTTTTGAGGATCTCGCCACCCGCGCCCAAACCCGCGGGGCCATCGACGCATCGGATTGGCAGTCCCTGATGGAGTGGCGCCAGGATCCCCAGGCGTGGAGCGCCCGTTTTGCATAGGTTTCAAGCATGAAGCTGTACACCCGCACCGGCGATGCCGGCACCACTGCCCTCTTTGGCGGCTCACGCGTCCCCAAGCACCACCTTCGACTGGATGCCTACGGCACCCTGGACGAACTCAACAGCTTCGTGGGTCTGCTTCGCCAGGACAGCCACCCGGATGCCGTGCCGGTCCCGCTCTGGGAACGGATCCAGTCGGACCTCTTCATTCTAGGGGCCCACCTGGCCACGCCTCCGGAGCAGGTGTCCCGGCTCAGTTCCATGCTGTCCCATCCGCTGCTCCCCGCGGAGGCGCTGGAGGCGGATATCGATCGACTGACCTCCCTGGCACCCGCCTTGACGGCCTTCGTTTTGCCAGCGGGCACCCGGGGGGCCGCCCAGGCCCATGTCACGCGCACGGTCTGCCGCCGGGCCGAACGGCTGGTGGCGGCCGTCGCGGAGACCGCACCGGTACCGGACGAGGTTCTGATCTATCTCAATCGACTCAGCGACTGGCTCTTCGCCCTCGCCCGGGCGGAGAACGCGCTGGCAGGGCAGCCCGACGTGCCCTGGAATCCGGGCGGGTAGGCCAGCCACCCCGAGCGGGCGGAGCCGCAAGGTCGAGAGAGGCCCCAGGACCCGCCACGTGCGGAACCTGGGGCGGAGGATATTCGTTTTGGCTAGGGCCGTTCAAACCCCTCGAGCATCCGTTCCGCCGCCAACCGCATCCAGTGTTCGGCCGCCAGGACGCCTTCGCCGTGCTTCAGGCGGTGGAAGTGGCCCACGAGGTGGCGGAGGGTGCGCGGGACGGCAGAGGCGAAGTGAGCCTTCCGGCGATGCACCAACTGGAAGCCGAAGGTCCCGAGGGCCTTCAGGTTGCGCTGGATGGCGGTGTAGTTCAGTTCCTCCCAGAGCCGCAGTTCGGACAACCCCAGAGACGCCTGGGCTCGCTCCGTGAGGCGTCGCCCGGCCTCCGGCGACCAGTCCCAGTAGCCGTCGAAGAGGATCGAAGCGAGGTCGTAGGTGGCGGCACCCTTCCGGGCGTCCTGGAAGTCGATGGTCACGAGACGATCGCCCCGCACCATCAAGTTCCGGACGTGGAAGTCCCGGTGGGTCAGGGTCCGAGCCCGGACCGTGAGGGTGGCGTGGATCTCATCCATCATGCGATCCAGCCAGCGGGGGGGATCCTTGCGAAGAAAGTCCCCGAAGAAGTGCTTCCGGCAAAAGTCCCACTCGAAGCTGAACTTCTCCAGGTCGAAGCTCCGCATCATGAAGAAGGCCCGCGCCGGGGCGCCCTCCGTCAGGAGCCCGGTCCAAGTCTCCAACTGGTCCGCCACAGCGTTCGCCCACTTCATTTCCTCATCGGGGCGCAGGGAAAGGCGTTTCTCGAGGGTCATATCTCCCAGATCCTCGATCAGAAGCACCCGGTCCTCGTCCGCGCACCGCAGGGTGGTTGGCACCGCCACCACCGGATCCAGGTAGGCCTGGAGGGCGCGGTAGTCGTAGTAGGGGTCATCCAGCTTGCCGGGCTCCACGGGTGGGAAGAGCACCACAAGGGCCGTACCGACCTGGGGGTGGGTCACCCGGAAATACTGGCGAGCCCCGGCATCCCCAGCCAGGGGGCGGGGATCGGAACAGCCCCAACGCTCACATGCGGCAGACAGTCGAGGATCCATCCCCTCAGTCTAATCCAGAGGCACTCGCACCGGCGCCCCTTGGCAAGCAAACCAGAAAGCGTTCGCGTCTTTGACCCCGCCTACCAGACGCACGCCCGGGCCCAGGATGCACCGCTGCAGTCGTGCCTCGTCCCCGGGATCCGCCTCAGGGTGGATATAACAGCCCTGGATCCGCCCTTCTTGGGTGGGTGCCAAGGCTGCCGCCGCCGCGATCAACTGATCCGGCGTCCCCACCTCGATCCAGGGGAAAGGCTCCACGACGACGCCGTGATGTGCGCGAAGCCGAGGGAGGATGTGGGCTTTGGTGTCGCTGGGGCCCTCCGGCAGCAGGGCCAGGGCCTCGGCCCCCCAGAGGGAGGCGCCCGTAAAGTGATAGGGGCCGACTCCGGTCTGTCCCTGGGGCAGGATGCATCCGGTCTCGTCCAGCCACACCGGATTCCAGGGGCCACCTGGATGGGGCACCAGCAGCCAGCTCAACTGGGCGCCCAACCGGTGGTGCTCCGCCAGGAAGGTCGACCAAGGCACGTCCGCCAGGGCGTCGGCATTCCAGACCGCCAGTGGATCCACCGCCCGCCCCCGGGCATGACCAAGTCCCCCCGCGGAGCCCAGCAGGGTGGGTTCTTCGAAGACCTCGACGTCGGTGCCCGCAGCCGCCCGAAGGCGCTCGGATAGATGATGGGCATTGCAGCCGAGCCGGGTCAGCCCCGCCTCGATCAGCGATCGGGCTGCCAAGCGAATGAGCGGAACGCCGTTCAGGGTCCAGGCGGGCTTGGGCAGGCAGCGGGAGAGCGGCCCCATGCGGGTGCCCAGCCCGGCGGCCAGGATGAAACCGTCCAGGGCGTCAGTTCTCCCCATGGGCCTCGCCCGTTGCCTTGAAGAGGAACTTCCGGGGCGCCATGCCGCGCATCTCCAGCACCCGCACCCGCCAGCCGTGGAGACGCAGTTCGTCGCCAACTTGAAGCACACGACCCAGGTGCTCCTGGAAATAGCCCCCGAGGCTCACGGAGCCCTCGCTTTCCAACTTCAGGGCCAGATGGTCCTCCAGCTGCTCCAGGGTCACGGTCCCCTGGGCGACCCA
Organism: uncultured Solibacteraceae bacterium; assembly: GCA_964415525.1. Taxonomy (GTDB): domain Bacteria; phylum Acidobacteriota; class Holophagae; order Holophagales; family Holophagaceae; genus CAZPUI01. The sequence continues at coordinate 24,539 of CAYQAS010000020.1, read as the reverse complement.
GGATCCGGTTCGGGTGCGCCGCAGGTTGATGACCTCGCGGTCGAATTCGTCCTGGATCTCGCCGACCAACTCCTCCAGCACGTCCTCCAGGGTCACCAGACCGTCGATGCCGCCGTGTTCGTTGAGCACGAGGGCCAAATGCTGTTTCTGTTTCTGGAAGTCCAACAGCAGATCCTGGATGAGCCGCATCTCCGGCACGAGAAAGGCGGGCCGGGCCAGATCGCGGAGGTTCAGGGCATGTCCCTGCTCATGCAGGGCCCAGAGCAGCTCCTTGAGATGGATGACACCAACCACGTGGTCCAGGTCGCCTTCCACCAGCGGGATGCGCGTGTGGGGCGTGGCCCGCGCCAGGGCCAGGTTCTCCTGGAGGCTCTGATGGAGGTCGAAGCAGACCACTTCGGCACGGGGAATGGCCACTTCCTTGATGGTGCGCTTGGAAAAGGCAAAGAGGTTCTCGATGAGATCCTTGCGAGAGAGGTCCAGCCCACCGGAGGCCTGGCTCTTCTCGAGCATCTGCTTGAACTCCTCCTCCGAGGGCAGGAGATCCTCCACATGTTCGCCCTTGGGCAAGCCGAAGAGCCGCTCCGCCACCCGACTGACGGCTGAGAGGCCCGCCGTCAGGGGATGGATGAGCCGCGACCACCAAAGCAGCGGCCGGGCCGTACGCAGGGCCCAATCCCCGGCGTTCCGGATGGCGAAGGAGCGGGGCACCATCTCCGTGAGCACAACGTGGATCGTGGTCATGAAGAGAAGGGCGAGTGCGGTCGCCAGGGGATGCACCAGCCAGGGCCAAGGCAGGCTTTTGAGCAACCCGTGGAAAGGACCCACGAAGAGCTCTTCCCCCAGGGCACCGAAGGCCAGGGCGCAGACCGTGATGGAGACGAGGATGCCAGAGAGGTGATAGTGCAGGTCGCGCTGGACCTGGATGGCCGATGCCGCCCGGGGATCTTTGTCCCGCAGGGCCTCCAGCTGGGTGGGACGAACCCTTACCACAGCGAACTCCGCCAACACGAAGAAGGCGGAGAGGGCCAGGAGAAGAATGCAGATGAGAATCGTGCCCTGGTGCATTTAGAACTTAGAAAGGACGGGTCAGGTCGGTGGCCCTGCGAATGCCCTGCTCAAGATCGCCGATGGCCTGGGTCAGGGCATCGAGACGGGCCGTGCGCTCGGAGAGGTCGCCTTCCAGTCGGCGGCGTTCCTGTTCCAGGTTGACCGCGGCATCTTCCCGCTCTCGGAGCTGCTGGGCAGCATCCCTGAAGTCCGCTTCCAGGCGGGCCTTCTCGCGCTCCTGGTTTTCCAGGCGCTCACGCTGGGCGTTGAGCGTCTGGTTGAGGCGCAGCATCTGGGCTTCCCGTTCGTCAATGCCGCCGAGCAACTCCAGAATCTCCTTCTGATGGGCAGCGGCAGTCTGGCCACTCCGCTGCTCGTGATCCTCGCGAACGGCCTTCAGCTCATCCTCCAGGGAACGGGCCCGCTGGTGCTCGGCCTCGCAAGCCCCCCGCAGTTCATCGGCGATGTGCCGGACCTCATCCCGTTCCCGCTCCGCAAAGGCTAGCTTCTCCTCGATCTCCCGAGCACGGGTCAGGCAAGCCTCCCCTTCGGCCTCGGAGCGCTGCAGCGCCGCTCCCAGACGTTCGTAGGTCTCCTGGAGGTCCGCCATGCGCGGTTCCAGTTCGGAGAGACGGGCGCGATGGGCCTCGGCTTCCGTCCGGAATTCCAACAGGCGATCGCGTTCGGACCGCAGCTCGAGGAGCTGTGCTTCCAATTCGGAGAGGTGGGTGCGGTGGCTTTCCGCTTCAGCCTCAAAGGGCGCCAGGCGATCCCGCTCCACCTGAAGCCCCAGGAGCTGGGGTTCCAATTCGGAGAGACGGGCACGGTGGCTTTCCGCTTCGACCTCGAAAGGCGCCAAACGGTTCCGCTCCGCCTGGAGTTCTGTGAGCTGAGGCTCCAGTTCGGCAAGGCGAGCACGGTGGGCTTCGGCTTCGACCCGGAAGGCCACCAGCCCCTCGCGCTCTTCCTGGAGTTCAAGGATCTGGGCCTCCAGCAAGCCCCCATGCTCACGCAAGGATGCCGCTTCGTTCTCGGCATCGGCAAGGCGGGCCGCGATGGCCTCCAGCTCCATCTGCCGGGCCTCCAGATTGGCTTTCTGCAGGATCAAGGAGTTGAGATGGGTGCCCTGCTCCGCCAGTTCGCGGCGCTGAGCACGCAGCGTGGCCTCGAGCCCGGTCACGTCCTGACGGGACAGTTCCAGTTCTCTTTCGAGTTCCTCCATCTGGCTACTACCCGCCCCGGCAGCAGCGCGGAAGGTTTCCAGGGAGCCTTCCGCCTGGGTGGCACGACCTTCCAGCTCGGTCGCCTTCTGCTGGGCACCATCCCGTTCGAGCTCGACTTCCGCGAGGCGGCCTTCGGCCAGCTGTCGAGCCTCGGTGGCCTCGGCGAGACGTGCGCGCAAATCCTCGGTGGCCGCCCGGAGTTCAACGACATCCACTTCCACGCCATGCAGGGTGGCTGATCGGGCTTCGACTTCTTCCAGCTGGTCCCGCAGAGATTCTGTTGCGCGATCAGCCTTCTCCAGCCGCTGCTCCAGAGCCTCAGCGTCCTCTGCCTTGGCCTTCAGAGCATGGGCGCCCTCCACCAGCTTGGCCTCAAGATCCTGAATGCGGGCCTCGAGCAGTTCCACCATGCCGGCATTGGGAGCAGAGCGGAGGGCCTGAGGCACCTGGATGGCCACCGTCTGAAGGGTAGGAGCGGGAGGTTCCTCCATCTCGGACAGCACTTCCAGCTCCAAGGCCATCGACTCTTCTGGCAGGGGCTCGAGGTCCAGAATGGGCAGGGAGATCGTCTCCGGTTTGAGGTGAAGCTCAACCTGCGGCGCAGCCTCCGCCTGAGCCATGATCGGCGGCTCGGCCGGAGACCCGAAAATGTCCTGGGGGGACACCGGGGTCACATCCAATTCGGCCTCAAGCCCCTTGAGCCACTCCTCGCCGAGATCCACCCCCGACAGATCCCCCAAGGGATTGTCGGGGTCCACAGGACGAGCAGGCAGCAGCGGCGACAAGGCCCCCACAAGTGCGCTGGAAAGAATGGGCTTATGGAGGTAGACGTCGGCCCGACCCCGCAGGCTCTGGTGCCGGGCGTATTCCTCTTCGGTGGCCTTGGCACTGATGAGCGCGATCTTCAGGCCCTGGAGGAGCGGGTGCTTCCGCAGGCCTGAACAAAGGGCATAGCCTTTGTTCTCAGAGGCTTCCACACAAATAAGCACGGCAGCGTGATCACCGGCCTCCAGGCGCTGGAGCGCCCCCTCCGTTCCCGGAAGGAGATCGACGTCGAAAGCTGAGTCCAAAGCGACGCGGTGCATTTTGAGAAATGCCTGGTCACTGTCCACAATCAGAAGGCGATGGCCCATGAGTCCTTCCGGGGAAAATCGGGTTCAGTCTAACCGAAGCAGAGAGGCGCGTCCCGGTTGGCTCCGCAAGGATCGAAAGGGACGCCGATTTCATCGGCAGGCCGGCCGGGAACTCTATGTAAAAAAACCGCCGACCGAAGCCGGCGGTTCTGGAATCGATCGGGACTCAGCGTCGGGGGGTGATGGACACCATCTGACTGATCTTGTTCCCCCGGCCGTAGAACTCCACCTCGAGGATGATCGCCTTGCCGCCCGAAGCCTTCACGGCCTCCCGGAAGCCCTGCACGGAGGTCACAGGCTTGCCGCCCACCATGGTGATCAGGAGGCCGGGCTGAAGCTTCTCCGCGGCATCCGAGCGGACTTCCACATCCGCCACCAGGACGCCTTCCGCCTTCTCGGGCAGTCCAGACTGGCGGCGAAGCTGGGGCGTAAGGGCCTCCACCTCGAAGCCATAGGTCTTGCGCAGGTCCAGCTTGCCGCCCTTGCCCGGCGTCATGCCCTCGCCGTCGGCCTCCTCTTCGGACCCGGCACCCGCGGCATCGAGCCCCTTCCGGCGATCGCCGAGGACGATATTGAAACTCTTGGAATGCCCCTGGCGGATGAGTTCCACCTGGATGGTCTCGCCGGCACGGCGACCGGCCACCACGCCCTGCAGGTCCTCGCGGCTGGTGACCTTACGACCATCCACGCTCACGACCACATCCAACTTCTTCAGGCCCGCCTTGTCTGCCGCCTGACCTTCGGTGACATCACTGATGACGACGCCTTCCTTCACGCCGAGGCTCTCCTTGAATCCCGCATCGAGGTCCACGAGGATGACGCCGAGGAAGCCACGGCTTACGGGGCGGCCACTGCGGAGGTTCGCCAGAATCTTGCGGACCATGTTGGAGGGCACGGCGAAGCCGATGTTCTGACCCATGGGATTGATGGCGGTGTTGATGCCGAGGATCTCGCCCTTCAGGTTCAGGAGGGGGCCACCGCTGTTGCCGCGGTTGATGGCGGCATCGGTCTGCAGGTAGGCCTCCAGGGCCGAGCCGGCGCCCACAGAGCGGGCCGAGCGGCCCTTGGCACTGATGATGCCCTGGGTCACGGTGTGCTCCAGGCCCAGGGGATTGCCGATGGCAACCACCCAGTCGCCCACCCGGGCCTTCTCCGAGTCACCGAGTTGGGCAAAGGGCAGGTTCTTCGCATCGATCTTGATGAGGGCAATGTCAATCTCGTCGTCCTTGCCCAGCACCTTGGCCTCGAAGGTCCGGCCGTCGGCCATCTTCACCTCAAGCTTGTCCACGGTGCCGCCCCGAGGACTCTCGATGACGTGCTTGTTGGTCAGGATCTCCCCATCCGAGCTGACCAGAACGCCGGAGCCGAAGCTCTGGGAGGGCATCTCCCTCTCCTGCCGCCCCTGGCCTGGCTGAGGACCGTAGAAGAAGTCGAACATGCCTTCCCCGAAAGGGTCGCGACCCCTGCCACCGGTCTTGACGATGCCCTTGTTGGTGATGGCCACCACCGTCGGGTTGAGCTTCTCCGCAACTTCCGCAATGGGAGGTAGCATCCCCGTCCCATGGGCTTCCACCGTCACGGCCTTGGGCTCCTGGGCCTGGGCCACCCACCGGTGGCTCACACCCATCCCCACCGCCATGCACCCCGTGGCGAACAGCGACAACGCGAGGACCTGTTTGACCTGGCGATTCATGATTGGCTTCCCTCCTGGAGATTTGACGTTCGGCTTCGTAGCCGGTGACACCCCAATGTTGCCACCACCCGTGAAGTTCCCACCCTGTTCAAGGAGCAAATACCGTGGTAACTTAGTGGGCTCGACGGCGACTGTAGTTCAGTTGGTTAGAGCACTGGATTGTGATTCCAGGTGTCGGGGGTTCGAGTCCCCTCAGTCGCCCCAAAAAAGCGCCCCGCGAAAGCGGGGCGCACTTGTAGGCGATCGGTCGCCGAGAACACCCTACCCCGCCAGCGCTTCCACCTTCGCCAGCACCGCCGCCACGTGCCCCTTCACGCTGACCTTGGGCCAGACGTGGCGGATGACGCCCTGGGGATCCACGAGGAAGGTCGAGCGGATGATGCCCTGGACCTCCTTGCCGTACATGACCTTTGTCCCAAAGGCGCCCAGGGCGGTGAGCAGGATCTTGTCGGGATCGGAGAGCAGGGGGAAGGGCAGCTCGAACTTCTCGGCGAACTTCACGTGGGAGGCGGGGCTGTCCTTGGAGATGCCGAAGAGCTGCACCCCCATTTTCAGCAGCACCGCGTGGCTGTCCCGGAAATCGCAGCTCTCCTGCGTGCAGCCCGGGGTGTTGTCCTTGGGATAGGCGTAGATCACCGCCCAACGGCCCCGGAGGTCCTGGTCCGTGACGGTGCCGCCGCTGCCATCCAGCAGGGAGAAAGAAGGAAGGGTCTGACCCACGAGACTCATGTGCGCTCCTTGATGGTGCTCCCGGCAGCCATGGCCAGGACCGTCACCAGGGATGCGATGCCCAAGGGGGACCGTTCCGTGACCAGCCGGGGCAATTCCTGCTGAAGCAGCAGCCCGAAGCTGTCCGCTGCGGGACCAGGACCCACGCCAATGAAACGCAGGACCACCTCCGCCCAGAGGGCGGCGATCCAGAGGCTCGGGAAGAGGGGTCGAACCTCCTTCATGACCCACGGCGCCCAGGTCCGGGCCGCCAACCAGGGGCCCGCCCCCAGCACCCGCATCGCATCCAGGGCGTCTCCTTCTCTTAAGGGGCGGAAACGCTCCCGCAACGCCGGTTCCGCGTGAAGGGCCAGGATCCCTCCCAGCACGAGCCCCAGGGGGAACCAGCCGAGGTCGCCCCATCGCTGGGCCACGGGCAGGATCAGGAGGACGGGCGGGAGGGTTCGCAGCACCGAACGCGTGGCCCCCAGCCGTTCCTTGCCCAGCGCCAGCAGGGCGGCCAGCCCGAGGGCCCCCAGGGCGACCGCCGAGGCCAGACCGACGCTCCGGGTGGCGGCGAGGACCAGGCGAATGAGGCCATCCCGGCCCAGATCATCGCAGCCAAGCGGGTGAAACCGGGTCGCCACCGCCCCAGCCCGGGTGACCACCACGGGCACTTCCGGAAGCCAGAGCGCCGCCAGACAGAGCAGTCTCAAGCGCATGGCCGCCTCACGATCACGCCGAGGGACCAGATCAGGGCCAAGGCCCCCAGCCAGAGGGTCATCCCCGCCTGATCCCGCAGTAGCACCCGGATCGCCCAGTCGCTGCCCAGGCCCCGAACGCCCAGGGTGTATTCCAGCGCCAGGGTGCCCATCAGCCACAGGGGCCACCGCGCCAGGATGAGAGGCGCCAGGAGGTTCACCAGGGCCCGGCGGCGGACGCGGTTCCGATAGACAGGACCATAGGCCGAGGGCAGCGGCGCCTCCCCCGGTAGGGACTGGGCCAGCCAGCGCAGCTCACCAGGCAGGACCGTGACACCGAAGGCCAGGAGCCAGGCCAGTCGTCCCGGCGGCCCCCATGTCCCCGGCCAAGCCGCGCCCAACAGCGCCGCCCACAAGGGAGAAGGCAGCGCCTCCGCCACCGCCAGGATCCGCCCGTTCGCGAGTCGGGGCCCCAGGAGGGCGACGCCGATCCAAGCCGCGCCCACCACCAGAGCAACCCCTCCGAGCCACACGAACGCCATGGGCCACGGGAAGGGGCCCGGTTCCGGCGCACGCCAGGGCTGACCCGGTAGGTGCCAGGCCAGGAGGCCGAGGACCGCCCAGGCGACCCAGCCTTCGCCCAGCAGACTCAGCGTCCGGCGGTCCAGCGCCATCCCGCCGCTCCCGGGGTGCTGCGATAGATGCCCAAAGGCCCAGGCTCCACCTTCAAGCGGCGGTCCACCCAGACCACGGACTGGAGATCCACCAGGGGCAGGCACGGCGGCGCCTCGGCCCAGATCCGCTGAAGGTCCTCCCAGGCCTTGCCGCCAGTGGCCGTCAGCCGTGCATGGACGGCTTTGAAATCAGGGTGGGTCCAGCCGCAGATGTTGAGTGGCGACCCAGGCTCCATCAGCTCCAACACCCCCCATGGATGGGGAGCGTAGATCTCAAGCCCGCAGATGAGGGTGAAGTCGCCTCTGAGGAGCCGCCCGGTCAGGAGGGTGTTCTCCAGCGGGCGGGGCTCCAGGATCACGCCATCCCGGGCGGCTCGGGCCCGCAGCGCCAAGAGGGCCTTCTCGACCACTTCCTCCCCCGCGCCATAGAGGATCTCCCAGCGCTGCCCCGCGGGACGGAAGGGCGGGCCGGCCATCGCCACGGGCGGAAAACCCAGGCTCTCCGGCAGGAGTCCTCGACTGGCCCGGGCCCGAGGCGCCAGGAAAGCCTCCGGGAGCGCCTCGGCCCGCCAGCGTTCGAGGGCCTTGAGCGGTTCGGAGCCCATCCGGCTCCACACCATCACCTGGGCATGGGCCGGCTGGTGGACCTCCCGATGACTCGGCGGCGGCTGGAGCCCCGGTCGCACCGGCGGCACCCCCAGGGTGAGCCAGCCCTTGCGCAGGTCGTTCAGCACGGTCTGGGGATCCCGGATCAGCCGGAAGCGGAAGCCGGGGATCGTCGGGGCCAGGAAATGGGACCGGGCGGTGAGGTGCCAGACATCCCCCTCCCGGCGCAATGCGTAGGGGCCGCCGCCCTCTCCAGGCCGATCCCGACGGGCGATGGGCACTTGGGTCAATTCCGCCAGGAGGCGCGCCGCGGGACGATCTCCTCGCACCGCCACCCATCCCGGGCCGACCCGCACTTTCAGGCCCTCCAACAGCCCCTTCTTCGAGGCGCTGGCCTGGGGATCCTCCTGGATGCGGCGCAGGGTCCAGGTGACATCCGCCGCCGTCAGGGGCGTCCCGTCTCCGAAACGGGCATTCTTCCGCAGAAAGAAACGGATCTCCGTACCCCGGATCTCCCAGCGTTCGGCCAACCGTGGCACCACCGCCCCCCCAGGGCTCAGCCCCACCAGCGCATCTGCCGCCAGCGCCTGAAGGATGAATTGATCCGTGCCCTCCCCCCGAATCAGGTCGAAGGGACCCGGATCGAATGCGAGGGATTCTTCCACGATCTGCGCCATGCAGATGCAGCTTGAGAGGGCCAGGGCCAGGATGCGCATGGGGAGTCCGAATGATGCACACATCATTAACACAAACCCGCTCCGGGTTCTCCCGTTGTCGACCCACGGTTCCGGACAGGCGCTTCAGGTAGCCTGGAGCCAGGAGACGCCGTGCCCTCACCGAATCGAACCCCCTGGTGGTGGAAGCTGCTGGTACCCCATCGCGGCACCCTCGCCTGGGGCCTCGTGGCCACCGTGCTCTGCAGCGTGGCGGCCTCCTGGGTGCCCTTCTGGTCCGGCCGGGCCGTGCACGCACTCGAGCTCGGGCAGTACGGCGCCTCGCGCCGCATGCTGCTAGTGGTGCTCGGCGTGACCGCCGTGGCGGGCGTCATGCGCTACATCATGCGCACCGTCCTCATCGGGCTCAGCCGCGCCATCGAAAAGGATCAGCGGGAGGAGCTCTTCGCCTTCCTCGTGGCCCGTCCCTTCGCCTTCTACGAACAGCAGCGGGTAGGCGACCTGATGAGCCGCATCGGCGATGACGTGAGCGCCGTGCGCATGGCCACGGGCCCCGGCCTGATGAGCTTCCTCCAGACCGCCGCCATGCTGCCGGTGACCGTGGGCCTCATGCTGGCCACCAGCCCGAGCCTCTCCCTGGCAGTACTGTTGCCCTTCAGCTTCATGGGCCTCGCCTTCTACGTGGTGGGCAAGTTCACCCATGCCAACCAGCAGCAGCTGCAGCTCGTCACCAGCGAGTTGAACACGTTCAGTCACGAGACCATCAGTGGGGAGAAGGTGGTCCAGGCCTTCGGGCTGGAGGAGCACCGGGTGGACCTCTTCCGGGACCTGAGCCGCCAGCAGGCCCGCCTGAACATCCGCCAGACGGTGCTCTACGCCACCTATGCCCCGCTGGTGGCCGTCATCGGCGGCACCGCCGTGCTGGTGCTCGTCACCTACGGCGGCAGCATGGTGCTCGAGAAGCGCCTCACCCTGGGTGATCTCACCGCCTTCTCCGGCTACCTCGTCGCCCTGGCCTGGCCTGTCATGAGCCTGGGCTGGGCCGCGAACCTCTTCCAGCGCGCCCGGGCCGGGCAGATCCGCATCGACGCGGTCCTTCAGGACGCCTCCTCGCCCTTGCCGGACGATGCCCCCATCCAGACCCCGTCTCTTCCCGCCGCCCTGCGCCTGGAGGGCGCCACTTCCCGCTTCGAGAGCGGTCGAGGCCTCGGGCCCCTGGATCTGGAACTGGCCCCCGGCACCAGCCTCGCCGTGGTGGGAGGCATCGGCTCCGGCAAGACCATCCTGATGCAGGTGCTGGCGGGCCTTCGCCCACCCCAGGAAGGGCGCTTCCTCGTGGATGGCGCGCCGGTGGCGGAGGAAGCCCTGCGCACCCACTGGGCCGGGCTCGGCTGGGTGCCCCAGGAAGCCTTCCTCTTCAGCACGACCCTGCGGGAGAACCTCGCGATGGGGCGACCCGAGGCCACGGAGGACGAGATCCTGGAGGCCGCCCGGGTCGCGGACCTCACGGACCTCATCCCCCGCCTGGAGCACGGATTGGATACGGTCGTCGGCGAACGAGGCGTCATCCTCTCCGGCGGCGAGCGCCAGCGCACCGCCCTGGCCCGCGCCCTGCTGCGCCGGCCCCGGCTCCTGCTGTTGGACGATGCCCTCTCCGCCGTGGACGCGGAAACCGAGAGCCGCATTCTGGCCAATCTCAAGGCATTCCTGGGACGCACGACCCTGGTGCTCGCCACCCACCGCATCTTCGTGGCCGAGCTCTGCGAACGCGTGCTGGTGCTGGAGGAAGGCCGTGCGGTCCAACTTGGCACCCCCGAGGAACTCGCCACCGTCCCCGGTCCCTACGCCCGAATGCGGCGCCTCCAGAGCCTGGAGCGGGAGCTCATGCAGGTTTAATGCCTACGAGGCTATGATCCGGATGCCTTTGCTCTGGAGGTCTCGTGGCGTTGACACCCTACCCCGGTCAGGATCGCCTTCATTCCATCGATGCCCTGCGTGGCTTCGCGCTGTTCGGCATCCTGGCGGTGAACACGTTCTTCTTCAGCCAGCCAGCGTCACTAGTCATGACGCTCGGCACCGCCGCAAGTCCCGATGCCACGGCTCATTTTCTGGTGGCGTGGCTCGCCCAGAGCAAGTTCTACGGGCTCTTCTCCTTTCTGTTCGGCCTGGGGTTCGCCATCCAGATGGAGCGCTGGGACGAGCGCGGGCCGGCCCGTTTCAGGCGGCGCCTCGTGGTGCTTCTGGGCTTCGGCCTCGCGCACGGCCTGCTGCTCTGGATGGGGGACATCCTCAGCTTCTACGCCCTTTCGGGGATGCTGCTCCCCCTCTTCCGAAAGGCCAAACCCCGCAGCTTGATCGTCTGGGTCCTCTGCCTGCTCGGACTGCAGGCCCTGATCTTTGTCGCCCTGGGAGGCCTAACGTGGGCAACCCGGACCTTCGCCCCGGCGGACCTGGCCCGCAGCCTGGAGGGCATCCGGCAGGGGGCCGTCCACGATGCGACCAAGGCGATCCAGGCCTATGGATCGGGCCCCTACGGCAGCCTGTTCCGAACCAGGGCCCGAGAGCTGGCATCGAACTACGGGTTCTGCCTGTTGCTGCTGACCCACATCTTCTCCATGTTCCTCCTCGGGCTCTGGGCCTGGAAGCGGAGGGTCCTCCAGGCACCCGCCGAACACTCCGCCCTCCATTCCCGCCTGCTCCTGTGGGGCCTGGGCCTCGGTCTGCCGCTCAATGCCCTCATTGCCTGGTGGAGCAGGGGCGGCATGGTGAGCGGCATGCACCTGAGCCTGTTCGGGCTCTCCCTGAACGCCTTGGCCTCGCCCCTGCTCACCTTCGGCTACATCGCACTGGTGCTGCGCCTTTACCGGAGCCCGCGCCTTTCCGGCTGGGTGGAGCCCCTTCACTGGTCCGGCCGCATGGCCCTCACCAACTACCTCATCCACAGCCTGGTGATGACCACCGTCTTCTACTTCTACGGGCTCGGCCTCTACGGGCGGCTTCGCCTCCACTGGAGTCTGCTGATCGCCCTCGGCGTGGCCCTGGCTCAGCTGCCTCTGAGCCGATGGTGGCTGAACCGCCACTCCATGGGGCCCGCCGAGTGGCTCTGGCGGCGCCTCACCTACGGTCGCCTCAACAGCACGTGCAGCCACAGCCCCGTGCGGGTTTCTCAGCCCGGATCGCCAGACTGACCACGGCATCCGCATCGGCCTTCCAGCCCTCCGGCAAGCCTTCTACGTCCTCCGCAAGTCCGGCGTAGGCCTTCTCAGAGGTCACCGCGACGTTGACAAATCCCGCGGCTTGAATCGCGGTCAGGTAGTCGTCCTTGAGCAGGGCCCCGGAGAGGCAGGCGGCGTAGGCGTCCAGATCCGACAGCATCGCTGGGCTCAGAGGCCGCAACAGTACGAGGTCCGAGACCTGGAGCCGCCCCCCCGCCTTGAGGACGCGGAACGCCTCGCGGAACACCTGGGCCTTGTCCGTGGCGAGATTGATGACGCAGTTGGAAATTACGACATCCACCTCGCCGTCCCCCACCGGCAGGGCCTCGATGTCCCCCTGGCGGAAGTCCACCTGGGTGAAACCGTGGCGGGCCGCCAGCTCCCGGGCCTTGGCGAGCATCTCCGGCGTCATGTCCACACCGATCACCCGCCCCTCGGGGCCGACCTTGCGAGCGGCGAGGAAGGCGTCGAAGCCCGCGCCGCTGCCCAGATCCAACACCGTCTCGCCGGGTTTCAGTTCCCCGATGGCCGTTGGGTTGCCGCAGCCCAGGCCGAGGTTCGCGCCCTCCGGCGCCGCCGCCAGATCCTCCAGCTGATAGCCGATGGCGAGGCTCGGATCCTGAAGATCACAGCCGCAGCCCTTGGGTCCGCAGCAACTGCCGCCACCCTTCGCGATGGCCCCGTAGCGCTCCCGCACCCCTGCCTTGATGGTTTCGTTTTCCATGGTCGTCTCCTGGACGTAGACCGGGGTGCCCGCACAGAGGCTCCCGGCAAATTGCGTCGTGGCACGCACCTCCGCCGGCACGCTCGCTAGCGGGACACGTCGATAGCCCCGGGCTTCCATCCAGGGGCCCACGGTATCGGTCTTGAGCACACGGAGCCGCGACCCCGCCGCGCGCTCCGCCTGGTCCATCAGCCTGGCGCCGTGACCTGCGCCCCGCTGGTCCGCCGCCACCACCAGGGAGCGGATCACCACCACCGGGCCCGCAGGTTCCAGGGCCACGTGGCCGACGAGGCGGCCCGCGAGCTCGATCACCCAGCCTTCTGTGGCCTCCAGGCCATCGGGGGGCAGGGCCGCTTCCGCCAGCAGGGTGCGGACGGCGGGGAGGTCTTCGGGTAGACGATTCCTGAGAAGCATGGAGACTCCTGGGTTCAGAGGATTTGAAATGGGGTTCAGCCCTTGCGCGGGACCTTCACGCCGCAGCAGGCTCGGGGACGTTCCTCCGGCATGGAGCGGCCGCCGGAGCAGCAGTCCTTCCAGAGGTACTCGGTGAGGGCGCGCAGGGTCGGGAAATCGGCGCGATAGAGAAGGCTCGTGCCCTCCCGGGCCACCGCCAGGAGGTCGCAGTCCGCAAGACAAGCCAGGTGGTGACTGAGGGTCGAGGCGGGAATGCCCACGTGAGCCTGGATCTCCCCCGCAGGGGTTCCGGTTTCGGGCCCCTGGACCACGAGGCGGAGGATGGCCAGGCGCAAGGGATGCCCCAGGGCCTTGAGCCGCTCGGCGTGGACCGTCAGGACCTCGGACATCGGAACCTCCTGCGACTCATTCTAGAATTTTCGAAATAACACGCAAGGGTATATTTCGAGAATTTTCGAAGATGTCCTTGCGATTCCCCAAGGCGAGTCTCTTGGCGCGGGTAAATCGAGGCCGAATCGAAAGGGGTCCAGAGCCGCCCATGACCTCACACGCAACGTCGCCGCCCGAACCCCTCCGCCCTTCCGCGCCATCGTGTCGTGTGAGGGTCCTGACCAGGAACGGCCCTCCGACGCCTTTGACAGGGATTCATTCGGGGCGTACCGTGGCGACCCTGGAGGTTTTCATGCGCATGCTCCTGCTATCCGCCCTGCTGGCCCTGCCCCTCACCGCCGGTGATCTGGACACCTTCCTCAAGAACCTCAACGTCCAGGCCCGCCTGGACCAGAACGGTTTCGCCGCCAAGGTCGCCGCCCAGTTCCAGGTGGGCCCGGCCCAGGTCCAGGCCGTGCTCAGCACCGTGAAGGAACCCGCAGACGCCTTCATGGTCTTCCAGCTGGGGCACCTGGCCGAACTGCCCCATGACCGGGTGTTGAGTGTCTACAAGGCCCACCACGGAAAGGGTGGCTGGGGCGCCATGGCCAAGGAACTCGGCATCAAGCCCGGCAGCCCCGCCTTCCACGCCCTCAAGCGCGGCGATTTCCGGCTGGAGGGCGAGGGGCATCCCGGCAAATCCCACGGGAAGGGCCATGGCAAGGGGCACAAGAAGTAGGTATCCGGTCCACGACCGACCTTTAGCGCATGCGTCACGACCTCTCCGCCCCCTTGGGGGGTGAAGGGAGGTCTCGGCTCTCCGGCCGCAGCACATTCAGAACAGACGCGGTGGGCGAGCTTTGCTTGCCCCACCGCGTCTGCAGTTCGGACATTTCTGGATTTGACAGGGATCTGGGCTCCGAACAGGGAAAGTGCTCCCATCAGCGGTGAATGCCTCCCATCCCATTTATCCCTGTTCTAACTTATTTCAAAAGAATGTTTAACAAGAATGAAAGGGATAACAGCAAGCAGGCGTTGCCTGCCCTGGCATTCCGTGTTTGGGAGAGCTTGGGAGGGCCGCAGCGACTGGGCGGTCCCCCTCGTTCATGACAGGGCCTTGACCGCGAGCACCATGAGAATCCCGCCCGCTAGTAGGCGGGAATAGTGGGCCAGGAAGCCGACAGCCTTGTTCCCGAGCACGCAGCCGAGAACGGAGTTGATGAAGGTGATGACGCCGATCCAGGAGACCGCGACGGTCATGGAGAAGTCCTTCAGCCCTAGCACCGAACCGATCAGGAAGGCATCGATGCTGGTGGCGATCGCCAGGGATGCGAGACAGCGCTTGCTGTCGCAGATGCAGGGCGTCGCTGGGCCATCCTTCTCGGCCTTGAAGAAGTCCCACAGGGTCTTGGCACCAAGCCCCCCGAACACCAGGAAGCTGATGATGAAGGCATATTTCGCGATGAATTGGGCCAGGAAGTAGCGGGAGAGCAGGGAGCCCGCGAGGGGCATCAGGGCCTGGAAGATGCCGAAGACCAGCGCGATCTTCAGGAATTTCGCGTAGCGGTTCACGGGCAGCCGCATCCCGCAGCTGAGCGCCACGGCAAAGGCGTCCAGCGACAGCGCCACTGAGATCAGGAACAGTTCGACATAGCTCAAGCCGCACTCCGAGGGCACATCCGATCAAGCAAAGGAACGGGATGCCCGCGCACCCCGTTCTCGATCACCGAACATCCAGATTAGTCGGGCCACACCGCAGAACGCTGCATCAGAGCCTCCGGATCCAGACGGTCTGGATGTCCTCGGTGCGAATGCGCGGATCGAGGGCAAACTCCACGAATTTGCCATCGCCTTCCTGCGCCCGAACCTTCTGCCGGTCGCGTCCGATCTCCTCCCCGGCTTGATTCCGGAACCGCGCTTCGAGCGTGGATTCACCCGCCTTCTCGAAGGTGACATACACAGAGACGCGGGACTCCGGAGCCGGTTTGACATGGAGGCTCGTCGCTGCCATCCCCGCCGCCTTGAGGCTGGCATCCGCGGTGAGTGCCGTGGCTTTCGGATCGGCGGGTTTGCGGTTCGTGACGGCATCCAGGGTCTTGTCGACCGAGCCGATGGCCTTCTCCACCAGTTTGTCCGCCTCCTGCTGGACCCTTTTCTCCACCGCCTTGCCGGCCTGTTCACCGACCTGTTCACACCCCACCAACAAGATGGAAGTGCAGGCCAGAAAGAACGTTAACGTTTTGTCCATAGGGAACTCCCTTCCCGTGGCCGTGAGACCACGGTGATGCATGTCGTGACAGGCGAAAGGTCGCTTCGAGTCAGGCCACGCATCCTTCGGGAGGGGGTGAAAACCGTTCGAGATCTGGGGCCCGATGCAGCCGAGGCTCAAAGGATCGGAATGTCATCGCAGCGGAAGCATCCCTTGGGCAGACCTGGGACACCGGCATCGGAAGGACCCCTTCGCCCCCGTCGTCCAGATGGACTTCCATCTGTTCTGCCTCGGACACCATAGGCGCCCCTGGATGGTGAACCTCCGTACCCACGATCAGGAAGACTGCAACCACCAGCATCCACAACCAGCGGCAGGCACAAGATGCGGGAGCCAAGCGGCCGGCGCGCCTCAACCCGAGGGCATTCGTCCCATGCTCCTTTCGCCTGCGAAACACATCTCTCTCCAGGTGGGAGACCGAGATGGTGTCGGAAGACAGGACCTCGGCCAGGGGTGCTGGTCGAAGGTCTCGTTCACCATGCGCAGTGGAACCTGCTTGGGCTGGAAGACCGGGCCCAGGGGCCGGTATGTCGATCTTCCATTCGCGTTGCCGCGAGAACTACTCCCCTTACGAGCCAAGAGCCTAGCACGGCCGGCACACCGGGAACGCAGCCATACCTATATGCAGGTACCTTCAGAAACCCACGGAGCCCGGATGCATCCCCAGCAGTTCGCGCGGCTCCGCCACCAGCAGATCCGCCTCCGCCGTCTGCAGTTCCTCGCGGCCGCCATGCCCCCAGAGCACCCCGACGGTGCGCAGACCGTGGGCCTTGCCCGCGACGATGTCCAGATCCCGGTCGCCAATCATGGTGGCATCGCGCCCGATGGCTCCCGCAGCCAGCAGGTCCCGAAGCTGGTCGGCCTTGGGAATGCCCATGTCGCCCCCGCTGATGAAGGCGAAGTGATGGCGCAGCCCGAAGTGCTCCAGGATCCGTTCCGCGAAGTCCGCGCGCTTGGTGGTGCAGAGCCCCATGGGCACGCCCCGCTCCGAAAGGCTCGCCAGGGCTTCCGGGATGCCGGGATAGAGCACGTTCTCCTTGAATCCCACGCTGCCGTAGCGCTCTCGGTACTTGGCCACCAGCTCCCGCACCCGGTCCTCGGCCAATTCCCCCGCCACCTTCCGGAAGCTGACGTCCAGCCCGGGGCCCACGCAGCTGCCGAACTCG
Source organism: uncultured Solibacteraceae bacterium (assembly GCA_964415525.1). Lineage (GTDB taxonomy): Bacteria > Acidobacteriota > Holophagae > Holophagales > Holophagaceae > CAZPUI01. The sequence continues at coordinate 7,920 of CAYQAS010000020.1, read as the reverse complement.
GGCTCGGGGATGGTCCGGTAGCCGTAGGCGGCGAGCGCGTGGTTGAGGCAGCGGCCGATGCCCAGGGCGGGGTCGCTCAGGGTGCCGTCGAGGTCGAAGACGAGGAAGGGTCGGGCCATGCCTTCATCAAACCACGGCCTGGCACAGGCTCCGAGGGTCTGACTGTCCCTGCCCCCGACCTCCATTCGACCGATGCTTGGGGTTCGGAGGCTGCCATGCGCCATCACCTGATCGCCCTGCTCCTGCTCGGAATGCCCGCCCTGGCGGAGGACTACGGCACCGCCCACAGGGCCTTCGACACCGCCCTCACCGCCCGTCCCGGCCGCGGCGTGCTGGTGCATGCGGAGGCCCTCGGCGGCGGCCGCCATCGATTCCGGGTGCAAGGGCAAGGCCTGACCCTCACCCGGATCGCCGTGGAACCCCTGATCATGGATGCGCCCCGAATGTCCCTGGAGCCCGGCCCGGAGGAGGTCCTCTACGACCAGGGCCTCGCCCTCGCCTACTACGAGACGGAACTCCTGCTGCCCGGCGCCGCCCTCCGCGCGCGGGTTCGCCTCCAGGGGCCCCAAGGCACCCACGTCCTCACCCTGCGGCTGCCCGTGGTGCGCGGCACGGGCGAGTCCACCCGGGCGCTTCTGAGCACCCCCGCCCAGGAAGGGAAGTAGTCGACTACTTCAGCCCCGCCAGGAACGCGGCCCAGCGGCGATAGAAGGGCAGCACCTCGTCTCCGTGTTCGGGGCCGATGCCCAGGACCTCGCTGTGATCCCAGCCCTCCAGCACGCCCATGGGCTGCCAGGTGCCGCGGCGGGATGTGCCATCCCAAGAATGAACTTCGACGCCCGCGGGTGCCGCCTGGGAGGAGGTGTTCACCACACCGTCGTTCACCTTCCAGGCTTCCGACAAAGCGGGATGACCGGGCAGCGCGAGGGTCTTGCCGAGGTAGCGGGCACCGCGGCGCCAGAGGAGGGTCATCTTCGGGCGGGGGACTTGGTTCCCAGCGGCATCTGCCTGGGTCTTGGCAGTGGACCAGCTGAAGTGGAAGACCTGCGGGTCCGGCCTTACCCAGGCGTTCAGCGCCGCCGCGCCTTCCGGCGAGAGGTCGTAGGGCGCGAAATCCCTAGTCTGGGCCAGGGGCGCCTGCTCCAGGTGGCGGAAGACAGCCTTGGCGCTGGGATCCGCCAGCTTCCAATGGTCCAGTTTGAGGTCGTAGGCCTTGAGGGGGCTGAGGCGCGAAGCCAGGGCAAGCCAGCGCTGGGCGGGCCCGAGCAACTGTTCCCGCTTCCACACCAGGGTCGTGCCCAGGTGGGGTGTCGCCAGGGTGGTGACGCTCGCCATCCAAGTCTTCCCACCCGCAAAGAGCGGGCTGGCGTCCGGGACGGCGTTCCGTTCTTCCGGCGCACCGTGGGCCAGCAGGTGCTCCAGCACCCGCACCGTCTGCCCGCCCTGGGAGTGGCCGATGAAGTGGGCCTTCGCCAAGGTGGCGGTCCCCCAGTGGGGCAACAGCGCGGTGTGGGTGCGTCCGAAGCGCGCGTGGCCATGGGCCTTGGCGTGAGCCGCGCCGTAGTCCACCCGCCCACCCTTCAGTTGGGCGTAGAGTTCGCAGGCCCGGTCCCAGTTGCTGGAGACCGGCCCCACGGCGGCGGTCACGGTCTGGAAACCGTGGGCATTGAGGTCCTCCTGGATGTCGCGCCCCGGCCCGCCCCAGTAGCGGAAGCCGAAGGCCTCGTCCCGCCCCCAGGTGGTAAAGCCCCCCACCAGCACGATGGGATGGGCATTCTGCCGAGACGGCGACTCGGGAAGGGAAGGCGGCAGGGCGAAGAGGAACATGGAGCGATGATAGCGACCGGACCCACAGGGCGGGCTAAGCCCGCCCTGTGGGTGGGGGTCGAAGGGGGGACATCGCGAGCGAAGCGAGCAGGCGGTCCCCCCTCCTTGGCATTCAGTAACGCCAAGCCACGAAGCGGCTCTGCTTCTGGCCCTGGCCCATGGCCACCACCCGGATCTCCGTGGCACCGGCCTCCCGCAGAGCCTTCTTTACATCCGCGAGATGGAAGGACTTGGCCACCAGGGACGTGAACCACCGGCAGAGGCCGGGATGATCGGCGGCCTCCCGCGCCATGCGTGTGATGAAGCCGATTTCGCCCCCGGCGCACCAGAGTTCCCCGGCCTTCCCGCCAAAGTTGAGCTGACGCCCCCCGTGCCCCAGATGGCGCCACTTGCGAGCGGTGCCGTCCCGGGCCTCTTTTCGGCTCGCATGGAAGGGCGGATTGCAGAGGCAGACGTCGAAGCTCTCACCCGGCTTCACCACGCCCTCAAAGATTCGCGCAGGATCCGGCTGGTGGCGCAGATCGATGGCCTCCTCGAGCCCCGGATTCGCCATGAGGATCCGCTCCGCGCTGCCCAGGGCCTCCCAGTCGATGTCGGTGCCGACGAAGGACCAGCCATAGCTGCGATGCCCGATCAGCGCGTAGATGCCGCTGGCGCCCGTGCCCAGATCCAACACCCGCACGCCGAGGCCTTCGGGAATCGGGCCTTCACCCGCCAGGAGGTCCGCCACATGGTGCACATAGTCCGCCCGACCCGGGATGGGCGGGCAGAGATAGTCCTCCGGCAGATCGAAACCCTGGATGTCGTACTGGGTCGCCAGCAGGGCGCCATTCAGAAGTTTCACCGCGCGGGGATCCGCAAAGTCCACGGTGAGCTCGCCCACGGGATTGCGCAGAAGGAAAGGCCCCAGGTCTGGACAGGCCTCCACCAGCGCGGGCAGGTCGTAGCGCCCCTGATGGCGGTTCCGGGGATGGAGGTCCTGGCGGGAGGAACTGGGGGCGCGGCCCGTGATCGGCTTCATCCGGTCAGTTTCGCATGGTCCGTCACGTCCCCTGAAGCATGTGGGCCATGGCCTCCGCCAGTGTCTCCAGCGTGTATGGCTTGGGCAGGAAGCCCTTGGCCCCCAGTGCGAGGGCCGCTTCCACCCGCGCATCCTTCCGGAAGCCCGACGTGAGGAGCACCGGCAGGTCGGGGCGCAACCGGAGGATCCGTTCGCAGAGGATTCGCCCATCCATCCGGGGCATGGCCATGTCGATGAGGGCCGCCCGGAAGGCATCCGGGGAGGCCGTGAATCGGCGCAAACCCTCTTCGCCATCCTCCGATTCCACAACCTCATATCCACACGCCTGGAGGATGGTGCGGGCGATGGTTCGCAGCGTCGCCTCATCCTCCACCACCAGGATGCGGCCCGATCCTCGGGGCAGGGCCTTCCGCTCATGGGTTTTCCCCTCGACGCGACCAGGGTCCAAAAGCACCGGCAGGTAGACCGTGAAGGTCGCGCCGTGGCCCAGTTCGGAGTAGAGGTCGATGAAACCCCCGTGGGCTTTCACGATGCTGTAGACCATGGCCAGGCCGAGCCCCGTCCCCTGGCCCTTCTCCTTGGTCGTGAAGAACGGATCGAACACCTTGGCGGCCGTCTTCGTATCGAGGCCCACGCCCGTGTCCCTCACCGAAACCACCCAGTAGTCGGTCTCGCAGGCCTCCGGGTGTCCGGTGCAGAAGATGGGGTCGGCGTGGAGTTTCCGAATCGAGAGGGTCAGCGTGCCGCCCGGCAGCGCCCCCACGGGCCGCATGATCGTCATGGCATGCGCCCCATTCACACAGAGGTTGAGCAGGACCTGCTCGATCTGACCGGGATCGCCCATGGTCAAGGCGGCCTCCTCATGGGGGAAGAGTTCCAGGGCGACGGACTTGTCCAGGGAGCCCCGGCATAACTTCGCCACACGGGCCACGGACTGGTTCAGGTCCGTCGGCCTCAAGGTCAGCTCCTGCTGACGGGAAAGGGTCAACAGCTGCTGCACGATGTCGGCCGCCCGCTGGGTCGCCTGCCCCATCACTCCCAGGTTCAGGTTCAACTCCTCCTTCGAAACCTCTCCCTCTTCCATGGCGAACTGGAGGATCGACAGGGTGCCGGTGATGGCGCTCAGGACGTTGTTGAAATCGTGGGCAAGGCCTCCCGCCAGCACGCCCAGGGTCTCCATCTTCTGGATCTGCCGCAGCTGGCGGTCCTTGACCTCCAGCTCCGTGGCGTCGTCCATGCGGATCACCACCCCCCACACGCCATGCATCTCCAGGGGGTACAGCGTCGTATCGCAGAACCGTGTGGTCAAACCGGGCTGAGGTTCCCGCATGTGGCGGCGGGGCAGCCTCGTGGCCAGGACTTCCCGGAAATCATCCTGGTATCGCTGCAATTCGGGGGCCGCTTCCCAAAAGCATTGCCCCCGAGCCGATGCATGATCCCGAAGCATCATGATCTCGGCCGCATGGTTCCACTCCTGGACACGCCCCTCCGCATCGGTAGCAATGAGCACGGAGGGCATGGCATCCAGGATCTGCTTGAGGTAACGCCGCATGGTATCGATGGCCAGCTCCGCCGCTTTGCGCGCGGTGATGTCGCGCACGGTGCCCTCGACCCCGGTGGGAACGCCGTCCGCATCCAGATAGGCGTGCGAGTTGCTGGAAACCCAGATGATCCGCCCGTCCTTCCGGCGGAGCCGGGTCTCGAAATCCCGAACCACGCCTTCCCGCTGAATGCGCATCAGGAGCTCGTCCCGGGCCTCCGGGGCCACGTAGACCGACTCCGCCAGATCCATACCGAGCGCCTCCTGAGGGGTGTACCCGAGGAGGACCTCCACCGAAGGGGACACCAGCACCAACTTCCCCGCCAGATCCGTCCGATAGAACAGGTCCTGCATCTGTTCGAACAGGACTCGATATTCATGCTCCCGCTTCACCAGTGTGGCCATGGCCGTCGCCAACTGGTCGGTCCGCTGGTTGTATCGGTCGGCCAGCAGACCCAACTCATCTGGACGGGAGGCTTCCACCAGGGGGAGCTCCAGACCGTCGGGCGTCCTCCCCACTTCCAAAGCGGCTCGCATGTGACGAAGGGGGACCACCACGTATCGGCGGATGAGCAGGTAGGCGGCACCCAGGGGCAGCAGCAGGGCCAGGAGCAGAGAGGTCAGCAGGACTCGGCTGAGGCGGAGAGCCTCCCGCGTGGCGGCTTCCTGGGGCGTGACCACGACGACATCCCAGAACGTGCCCGGCATGCGGTAGACGGAAACCCAACTCGGCCCTTGAAGGATCGGATCCGCCGTGAGCCGGAGTCGAGCGGTGCGGCGCACGTCGTCCTTTTGGGTCTCTGGTCCTCGGACGATCTGAACAGCGATACGACGGGCTTCTTCGGGTCCGATTTGGGGACTCTCCGCGTCCAGGCGTCGGGCCAGGGCTTCATCCATCGCACTCGAACGGAGCAGCTCCTGACGTGAGCTCACCACCGCCTCCGCCACAGGCAGGTACGCCGGGACGCGCTGGGCAAACGCTTCAATATCCAGGAACCTGCGCAGCTCTTGACCCTGCGCATCCCGTTGGATGTCCTGGACCTTCCGCTCGTCCGGGAACGTCACGAAGGTACCGTTGCGGTCCAGCACGAAGGCATAGCCCTGGTGGGTCCGGCTGGCCTGCTCCAGGAAGGCCCGGAGCCCCTCCAGCCGAAGGTCCACGGTCTGGACGCCCAGAAATGCCCCCCCGGCGAAGAGTGGGAAGGAGCAGGTCACCATGGGTTGGAGGGAATACGGGTCCATGTAGGAGCGCGACCAGTACGCTTTCCCAACAGTCATATGCCTCAACGGGACGTACCATTCCTCGCCGTGATAGCCCGGACCCGCAGGATCGTTGTAGTCGTCGTAGAACTTCAACGATCCATCCGGCTTCCGCCCCCAGAACAGGCTGGCCCTGGCCCTGCGTGGATCGTGAACGAACGGCTCAGGCCAGAACCCGCCGCCCGCCACCAGGGATGAGGCTCCTTCACCTAGCAGGAGGCGCTCGAGGGCCGGACGGAAGGCCAGCTCGTTCCCCACCTCCCCCTGGCAGAGCCAAGCCGTGCTCTGGCAGAGCATCTCCCCCCGCCCGATCCGGCCCACCAGTTCCGCCACATGGTGGCTCCGGTCCTTACGGCTCGAAATCCCAGGACGGATGCTCCAAGCTGAAGTTCATTCCCAGGAGTTCATGCATGTTTCGTTTTTCCGCCCTGATCTCTGGCGCCGCCGTTGTCCTTGTGGCCCAGACCGCACCGGACGTCTTGGCAAACCTTCCGGCTCAAGCAAAGTCTTACCAATACTTCCCGCACCCTTCCCGCTCGGCCAAGGCGTTCCAGGCGACGGTTGCGGCGTTTTCAGCCCCCGGGGCCAAGGTGCGGTTCACGGGAGAGGACCTGGAACGCCACTGGGGCCTGGAACTGGATGCGGAACCGGGGGAGGTCCTGGCGGTGGATTTCGACTCCGAGGAGGGTATCCCTGCACGGATGCTGATCCTCGCCCCGAAGGACCCCCAAGGGCTCCTCGTGCGTCTGAAGGCACGGAAGGACGCAGGGGGATGGTCCTACACGACTCCTGCCAGGGGAAAGAAGGCGGGTTCCCGACGCCATGCTTCTCTTCAGGATGGGCTCCTGGTGTTGGCGGATCGGAAGGAGCTGCTGAATCTGGGGGAGAAAGAGGATCCTGGGGCGCTGCGCGCCTGGATCGCCGGTTCTGACATGGTGATGGGCGTTCCACGGAAGGCCCTGGCCACCGGTTTGAATCGGGCACGGATGGCCATGAACATGCTCCAGGCCGCACCCGATGCTCCCCAGACGGGCGGCGATCCGAAGCAGGCAGAGGATGCGGCCGCCTTCGCGGCGGTGAAGCCCGCCCTCGAGGCCATGCAACCCCTGGTGATCAAGCTTCAGGCATCCGCCGACCTGGCCGCCATGGCGCTGTCCTTTCGGCCCGAGGGCGTCCAGGTCAAAGGGCAGGTGTTCTACAAGCCCGGCAGCCCCATGGCCAAGGACCCGGCACCCAAGGCTGCCAACCTGTTGATGGGGCTCCCGGACCGCCCGTCCATCCTGGTTGTGGGAATGAATGCCACCGTCCTTCAGCCCTTCCAGGCCCTGAGCACCGGCGTCGTTCGAGGTCAGGCCCAGGGCAAGGTGGATGCGGACACCCTGAAACGCTGGGAAGAAGTGAGTGCTGCCTCCACGCAGAGCCTGCGTTCCATGGCCATGCAGATGGCCCTGCCGACCCAGGCGGGAGCCCCACTCCTATCCGGCACCACCATGGTCCTCCAGGTGGAGGATGCCTCACGGGCAGTGTCACTCATGGCCGAAGCCCAGGAACTGAGTGCCCAGGTCATGAAAGCTCTGCCCATGGGAGCCACCCTGCCGACGAGCAAGGTGGAGCGGGATCTGCTGCCCGGCATTCCTTCCCTGAGCGTGACGATGGACCTCAGCACCCTGCAGAACGGAGCGGCCCTCCCACCCCAGGCCGGGGGCATCTTCGGCATGCTCCTGGGCGGAAGCCAGCTTCGGATCTCGTATGCGGCTCTGGGTGACCGCGCCCTCCTTGGGGTGCTGGGGGACAAGGAGGCCTTGAAGGCCGCTCTGACTCAGGCCCAGACGGCCTCGCCCCTGGCGGAATCCTCGCGCGTAAAGGTTGCCCTGGCAGGATTGCCCGCCGGCTGTTTCCTGCAGATGGGCTTCAGTCCCCAGGAGCTTGGCCAGTCCATGAAGACCTTTCTCACCAGCATGGGCGCCCCCAAGGTGCCGGAGCTCCCGAACCTGTCAGGTGAACTCATCACAGCGGGCTTCCATGCGGGGCCCCAGGGGATGGGCTTCCGAGCCCTGGCTTCCCAGGCAGCGATCCAGGACCTGAGCGTCGTCATCAAGGCCATGGAAGGCCTGGCCCCCAAGCCCCCCGCGCCCGGGTCGAAGGGCAAGCCCAAGACCAAGCGCTGAGGCCGCAGCAAAAACATCCTGCGAGCAGGTACGCAACGAGGCCCCGCCAATGCGGGGCCTCGTGTCATCGGGGAAGCACTACCCCATCGTGGCGACCATGACCG